>JAGQRA010000007.1 GCA_020425885.1 Planctomycetota bacterium
GACGACACCGCCGAGATCGGCGTGCTCGTCGATCCAGAGCCCGACGAATGGTGCGGCCAGCCGGATCCGTGCGGGCTCGTCTGCGGGTGTGCGGGTCGGGGTCTCGGGGAACTGCTGCAGCAGGCTGCAGGTGACGACGAGGGTATGCAGGATCGGCATGCCCACGAGGAGTGGTCGCACGTGGTCGCCTTACGCGAAATCGTATGGCAGCGCCCAGCCACCCGTTCGCCGTCAGCCGCCGACCGGCCGCGCCAGCACCCAGACGTGCGGGCCGCCGTGCGGCAGGTCCGCCTCGGCGATGGTGCAGAGGCCGAAGCGTTCGTAGTAGCGTGCGTTCTGCGGCGTGAAGGTCTCGGCGTGGACCGGCCGGCCATCGGCGTCGGCGATCGCGAGCGCGCGCCGCATCAGCGCGGCGGCGACGCCACGACGTTGGTGCTCGGGGGCGACGGCCTGCGCCAACACGTACCAGTGCGGCCCCGGCGCATGTGCGAAGCGAAGCTGCTCGAGCCAGCTGCCGGCGCGGGCAAAGCGCACGAATGCGGACGGGCCCGCTCGCCAGGCCGCGCGCGGCAGGCCGGCCCGGAGCATGCCCCAGGCCGAGACCCGGCACTCGTCCGGCGGCAGCAACATCATCACGCCGGCGGTCTCCGCGGTCGTGAGGGTCTGCCCGCGCGCGGCGGCGTAGGCGAGGAACGTCCGCATCAACGCCGGCAGCACCCGGATGCGCGCGGCGCGGTCGGGCAGGAAGTGGACGTTCAGCGGATCGTCGAGCAGCGAGTGCGTCAGCGCGACGGCCGCGGCACTCCGCTGTTCGGCTCGCAACGCGACGGCATCGGCGACGGTGAACCCGGACGCTCGCTGACTCGAAGCCTGGTCCGCGGCGATCGCGATGGCCGTCATGCCACGTTCTCCAACCGGTCGGCCGCGGCCGGTTGCGGAGCGGTGAGCGTGATCTCGGGCAAGCCGAAGGCGCGCGCGACCTCGGCGAGGCTGCTGCCGGCCGCCTCGAGCGCTGGCTCGTAGTTGTGCGCGAGCCGCTCCACCATGCGGTCGATGTCGGCCTCGCGCAGGTTGACGTTGATCACGAAGCGGAGGCCGCCGCGCCGCTTCGGCGTCGCCGGGAAACCCGCCGCGTTCATCAGGAAGCCGTCGCGCTTCATCCAGTCGACGAGATTCACGCACGCCCCGGGCGCTCCCACCGGCACGAAGAACACCGGGCTGTCGGAGGCCTCGAACTGCGGCAGCCCGGCTTCCTGGAGCCGGCGATTGGTGTGGGCGACGAGGTGTCTGAGGCGGGCCTGGCGTTGCCGCAGCGCGCCGGACAGATGCAACCGCGCCGACGCGCAGGCGGCGCCGAGCATCGGCGGCTGGATCGGACCCGAGAAGATCGAGGTGCCGCCGCAGGTCCGCACCAGATCCGCGAGCTGTTCGTTCGGGAACACGAGCGCCCCGCCACCGGCGGCGAAGGCCTTGTTGAGCGACACTGCCAGGACCATGCGTTCGTGATGCGCGATCTTGCTGCGGACGTAGCCGACGCCGTTGGCGCCGGCCCAGCTCATGCCGTGGGCGTCGTCGATGTAGAGATGGAACTTGCCGTGGGCATCGAGCAGCTGCTGCAGCCGGTCGAGCGGCGCGTAGTCGCCATACATCGAATACAGCCCGTCGGCGATGTACCAGACGCGCTCGTGTTCGGCCTCGAGCTCGGTGATCTTCTGCGCGAGCGAGTCCATATCGTTGTGGCGGATCACGGTCGCCTTGACGCCGCGCGCGCGCAGCAGACCGACCGCCATCTGCATGCTAGAGTGCGCCTGCATGTCGACGATGACCGCGTCGCGATCGCCGACGATGGTCGGCAGCGCCGCGCAGTGACCGAGCGTCGTGCTGGCGCAGACGACGACCGGCTTGCCGAACAGCTCGCGCAGTAGTCCTTCGAGCTCGGCGTAGAGCGAGACCGAGGCGTAGACGCGCGACGACGAGAACTGGGTGCCGAACCGCAGCGTGGCCGCGATCGTGCCGGCGATCAGATCGGGATGGGTCTCGAGCCCGAGGGTGCTGCAGGAGCCGAAGTTGACCGTGTCGCGGTCGTCGACGGTGACCATGCGGCCGTCCAGTGTGCGCTCGGTGACGGTCTGATGCAGGATGCCGCGCTGCA
>JAGQRA010000071.1 GCA_020425885.1 Planctomycetota bacterium
CCGGCTGCGGAAGTTGGGCTAATGGGGCACAGTTCCAGATCCCCGGCAACGCGACCTTCGCCAGCAAGCAGGTGGTCGTGCTCCAGGCTCGCGGCCCGGATCCGTTGGTAACCGGTCCAAATGCAGACCAGGACATTCGCTGGCAGAGTCTGTTCTATGGCGACTCGGGGCTCTGGGATCCAATAATCGGCGGCCCGATCGGCCGCACCGCGACCAATGCCCGCGCCGTTTCGGTGTGGCCGGTCTGGAAGGAGGCTACTGGCGAACTGGACCAGGAAGAGACCCGGATCGCGATCTGTGGCGAGACCTACGACTCGCGGCTTCCCAACAACCAGTTCAACGGCACCGGCGGCTGGAACAAGTTCTACGGTCCGATCCAGTTCCATGCGAACTACCCCAGAGGCCTGCCGAGCGGCTTCATCGCGGTCTACCCTGGCAATGGCCAGTTCCTGTGGTCGCACCAGTTCTTCTTCGAGGACGCGAGCATTCCTCCTGGCAGCCCTGAGGGTGCCTGCGCCATCACCGATTGCAGCATCCGCGTCGAACAGGTCGGCGAGGTGAAGCGCGACGTGGTGACCTACTGCGGCATCTCGTCGTTCGGCCTGCGGACCAACGAGACGACCGCGCTGACGGCCGATCGCAGCTACACGGCCCCGACCTCGACCGTCACGAACTACGTGCCCGGAGGCGGCGCGACCGACAATTCGAACGACGGTGCCATCCTCGACCAGTGGGACGGCATCGTCGGCCGCATCTCCAACTTGCACAGCTTGAACCCCGTCCCCGGTTCGGCGACGACGAAGGAGTTCCATGCCGTCGTCGGCGGCACGGAGCAGGATGGCCTGTGGGGGCTCATCGAGATGCGCGACGACCGCTTCTGCGTGGTCGGCGGTACGGCCACCACGAGGCATGCGGTATCCGGTGGGGCGACGTTCCCCTTCACGAACAACCCGACCATCAATTGGAACGGCTTGACCGACTACTGTGTCGGAACGCTGCTCGTTTTCGATGCCAGCGACACTAGGAACACCAGCCCGCCGATGGACCTGATCCTCGAGACGTCGTCGTGGCTCGGCAACGCGTCGGCGCTGGTCAGCACGCACGCCAGCGACGTCGCCGTGCACTTCGATGGCTACGGGATCGCCGACCCGGCCGGGCCGATTCTGAAGGACAGGATCGCGGTGGTCGGTACGACGACCGATGATCAACTGTTCGCCTCCTTCGCGACCGGTGGCGTATCGCCGACGATCGGCTTCGTCGGTGGCCGGGAGGGCTTTCTGGCGACGGCGATCGATCGTTTCTTCTCCGGCGGCACGCCGGCGGATGTCTTCTTCGCTGGCGGGAGCTTCCAGGGCGACAACGGAAATGGCCGCTGGGTCGGCGTCGGCTCGTGGAACGAATACGTCGATCACCTTGCCGTGGTCGGGGAGGCGCCAGGCAGTGGGCAGGATCTGCAGGTCGCATCATTCTTCGTCGACACGCCGACCCCACTGGAGCATTTGATCGAACTGCGAAGCGACGTCATCGTCACGACTCCCGTCGAGGAAGTGGCGGTGATGGGGGCGATGAAGGCCACCGCGCAGGTCGGTCGGGCCGGGCTCGACTACGAGGAGTTCGGTCTCGGCTCCCGTGCCGGCGGCGGCGTCGCGATGGACGAGCGCGGCCGGGTGAATGTCGTGGGCTCTACCGATTCGTCCGGGTTCCCGGCCATCGGCGGGCCGTTGGCGCGTGGCTACCTCAGCGGGCAGGATGCGGTGCGCGCGGTCGTCACGATGCTGCCACCGCTGGTCGGCCGCACGGATGGCACCGGGACCCAGGTGCACCATTCGGTTCCCATCCCGGCAGTGCCGCCGGGCATGACGGGCGCGACGACTCCGACCTGTGCGTTGTTGCCGTTCGGGACCCAGATTGTCGGAATGGCTCCGCCGGCGCTGCACCGGATGATGATCGACTGGGAAGGTCCTGGTCCGCAGGCCAGCCCGATCGTGACCGGCCCCTCCGGGCCGACGCCGGTGTCGATCCATTGGCTGCTGATCGATCGGCCTCCGTTCGACACCAACCTCCTGATGACCGTCGTGCAGTTCGGCGTGCCGACTCCGCCCGCGGCGCTCGTGCTGGGGATCGAGAACTGGGTGCCCAGTGGCGCGCCCATTACCGGGATCCCCAACAACGGTCCGACTTCCTACCGGGTCCCCTTGAAGCTGCCTCCCGGAACCGGGATGACCTTCTCGGCCCAGGTGGCGACCTTCCTGGTCAACCCGCTCTCCTGCACGGGAGCGCAGTTGGCTTCGACTCCGACCATCGTGTTCTCGTACTGACTCCCTGGAATCCACAGGCAACTTCGGCGATGCGGCCGGCATCGCCGGAGCCGTAAGCAAGGAAGCGTGATCATGATCACCCGACACTCCGCGGCCGCTCTTCTGTCGCTGTTCCTCTTGCATGTCGGAGGCGCGGTCCTGCCCGGGCAGGACGCTCTGCGGGGTTGGAGCAGTTTCAGCTACGACACCGATGCGTATCGGTTGCCGGCCACTCGCATCATCGGCGGCGGCAGTCAGACCGCCGTGATCCGCAGCGATGGGCGTCTCTACGTGCATGGGCTGGATACCGGCAACTACGGTATCTGCAATCCGCCGGAGCCGCCGCCGGGGCTGCACTTCGTTGATGTCGCCATGAACGGCAAGTACGCGGTGGGGATCCTCTCGGATGGATCGCTTCTGGATTGGAACAACAACTACAGTTTCTGGCCGTCGCCACCGTCATTGCCGCCCGGGGTGACCTACGCTTCGGTCGCGATCGGCGCCGAGCACGCTATTGCGCTGCGCTCCGACGGCGTGCTCGTGAGCTGGGCGAGCTACATGGGTAATGCGGGACTGTTGACCGTGATCCCACCGCTGCCGCCCGGCGCCTCCGTGCTGAAGATCTACGCCGGCCTGACGTGGTCGATGGTGCTGCTGTCCAACGGTACCATCCTGGCATGGGACTCCGGCGGCACCTTCTACGGCGAGACCAATGTGCCGGCTCTTCCTCCCGGGACCCGCTACGTCGACCTGTGGGCCGGTGCCCACGTCTTTGCAAAGCGCTCCGACGGTGTGATCGTGAC
Organism: Planctomycetota bacterium; assembly: GCA_020425885.1. The sequence continues at coordinate 3,101 of JAGQRA010000071.1, forward strand.
CTGGGGCAACAATCTACAGGGCCAATGCAACATCCCAGCCTTGCCGCCGGGTGTGACCTACGTCGACTTCGCCATTGCTGGATACCACACCCTGGCGTTGCGCTCCGATGGACAACTGGACGCCTGGGGTTGGAATCACTCGGGCCAATGCTCGCTGACGCCGCTGCCGCCCGGTCTCAGCGTCGTGCAGATCGCCAACAGTGCAGACGCGAGCCAGGCCCGACTCTCGGACGGTTCGGTGATCGGCTGGGGAGGCCCGTTCGGGGCTCAACCGTTGCGGTTGCCGGCCGCCGGCCAACGGTTCGTCGAGGTCGTGACCGGCTACCTACACGCATTCGCCGTGACCAGCGACGGCAACATCGTCGTCGAGGGCCCCGACTCGTACCCGATCGCCGCGGTCCCGCCACTGCCACCAGGCCTGCGCTACGAGAAGGTCTACGCCGGCTGGCGTCATGCGGCTGCGCTCCGTTCAGATGGGCAACTGATCGCCTGGGGTGACAACCCCGATGGTCGCTGCAACGTGCCGCCACTGCCGCCGGGTGTGACCTACGTCGACGCCGCGCTGGGGAGCCTGCATACGGTCGCGATCCGCTCGGACGGCCAAGCCGTCGGATTCGGCGATCCCAGTCGGATCCCGATCTTCCCGCCCCTGCCACCCGGAACGAGCTACGTGCAGGCTGATGCGCAGATCTACCTGACGGTGCTGCTGCGCTCGGATGGCGTAACCGCGCTAGGAAGGCTTGGCGTTCCGACGCCACCGCCAGGGATCACCTACGTCGAAGTGACGACCTGTGAGTCGAAGACCGCGGCGCTGCGATCCGATGGCGAGATCGAGTTCTGGCCGCTCACGGGATTGCCGGTGCCAGCGCTACCGCCCGGTGTCGTCTACGTCGAGATCGACGCCGGTAACAACCACATCCTGGCGCGTCGATCCGATGGCGAGGTCGTTGCAGCGGGCTGGATCGCGTTCGGCGAGGACCGGATCCCGCCTCTTGGCCCGGGCGAGTCCTACGTGCAGATCTCCGCCCAGAACACGCAATCCGTTGCCCGCGTCGGACCGACGACCCGCTACGTCGCCTTCGCCAACGGTTGCTCCGGCTCGCGCCCGACGACCCGCCTGATCCCGCGCGACACCCCGCGCATCGGTTCCCCGCTCCGGGTCACGCTGTTCGACCTGCCGCAGGACGCCGCGTTCATGGTGCTCGGCTGGAACCGGATCGCCCCGACGCCGCTCGCGCAATACGGCATGCCCGGCTGCTTCCAGCACATCAGCCTCGACAACGCCATGCTCGTGCTCGGCCAGAACAACCA
>JAGQRA010000072.1 GCA_020425885.1 Planctomycetota bacterium
GAGTTCTCCGATCTGATCCAGACCGACGCCGCGATCAACCAGGGCAACAGCGGCGGCGCCCTGCTCGACATCACCGGCAAGCTCGTCGGCATCAACAACGCGATGGCGGTCGGCGCCGAGAACATCGGCTTCGCCATCCCGATGGACGTCGTGCGCAAGGTCTTCGAGGACGAGCTGACGCAGCGCAACAGCTTCGCCACCGCCCTCGACGCGCCCTGGCTCGGCATCGAGGTCGTCGAGCGTGGCAGCACCGTGCTGGTCTCCGACGTGCTCGTCGGCAGCCCGGCCGACCGCGCCGGGGTCGAACCGGGGGACGAGCTGGCCTCGATCAAGGGCCACGAGGTGCGTGGTCTGCTCGACTACCAACGGCAGCTGGTGACGGCCAGGGCCGAACAGCCGCTGCCGATCACCCTGCGGCGCTCGGGAAAGGCCCTGGCCATCGACCCGGTGCCGACGACGCGCACCGAGTGGCTGGTGCGCCGCGCGCTCGGCTGCGAGTTCGAGGAGCTCACCGCCGAGCAAGACCGCAAGGCGCTCTACCAGGTCACGCTCGCCTACTTCCGCGGCACCCGTCAACGCCAGGTGCGATTGCTGCCCGGAACGCTGCGCGTGACGAGTGTCGAGCCGGGCTCCCCGGCCGATGGCTTGCTGCAACCGGGCGACCTGGTCTTCGCCTGCGTCGTGCGCCAGCTGCTCGGCGATGGCGAAATGCGACTGACGACGCGGCGCGAGCTGCACGACCAGCTGCGCACCCGCTACGGCCAGGCGATCAAGCTCGCGGTGCTGCGCGATGATCGCGACTTCTACACCACGGTCGACGTCCGCGCGCTATCGCGACGTTGATCGGCGCCTGATCTCGCGTCGGCGCCGCCGTCGGCGGCGGCATCAGCGGTGGATCCAGCTGCAGCGGGCGACGATCGAGAACGCCGTCGCCAGATCCGGATCGTCGACGGCTGGCACCTCATAGGTGCAATCGCGCATCTCCTCGCGGCAGAACAGCCGCCGCAGGTCCGCCGCGGCGATTCCCTCGAGCATCAACATCGCGCGCGGGTCGCGTTCGACCCGATGCTCCTGGAAGGTCCTGCCGCCGGCGCAGCGCCAGAGGATCGGCAACCCGGCGCGGCCTTGCCCGATCCGCCGCAGCAGTTCGCGCTGCGCCGCCTCGAGGTGGCCCGCCATCTCGCGGTCGCGATGTCTGGCCAGGTGGCTGCGCAGCGCCGGAATGACGACGCCGCCGGTGATCCAGCCGCGCTCGAGATAGATCCCGTCACCGAGCTCGCCCTCGCCGAACCGCCAGGTGTGGTATCGCGAGTCGAAGCGTTGATCGATCGCGCCTGCGAGTCGGTCGGCCGCGGCGGCCAGCACCGGGTCCGGATCGATGGCGAGCAGCGCCTCGATCTCGAGCAGCGGCCAGGCGAAATCGCGGGCCCGCTCCTGGCCTCCCGTGCCGCGCGGCTCACTGGCCGCCAGCCCGCGGGCGATCGATTTCGCCGCTTCGATCATGCTGTCGTCGGCAGTGAGCAGGCCGGCCAGCAGCAATCCCTGCAGCCAGGCGTGGCCGGCCCTCGGTGTGGCGATGCGATGGTCCGGTCCGTGCATGAACGGCAGTCCGCTGCGCCGATCGATGTCGCGATCCCGGAGATGACTTGCCGCCCTGATGCCCTGCGCCAGGATCGCCCGGTCACCGGTGGCGAGCGCCAGCCGCAGCAGCCCGAGCGTCGTGTCGAACTCGAGATTGGTCACGACCTCCCCGCTGCGAACGAAGTCGCCGGCACCGCGTTCGCCGGGCATCTCGGTGAGAGTCGCTCGTACCCGCTCCAGGTGACGGCGGATGCGTTTGCCGAGCCGCCCACCAGGCGGCAGGACTCCGGCCTGTTGCCAGAATCGTGGCGGCGGCAGCGACGCGATGCGGCCGCAGCGATGCGCCGGATCGTCCCACCGCGTCCGCGTCTCACCGACCTGGTAGGTCTCGTCATCGAGCGTCGTCGCCACCTCGAACTGCAGCCGGACGCGTTCGTCGACCGCCCCGCTTCGCCATGCCCACCGATCGACGATCTCGCGGCCGTACGGCACGACGGTCTCCTCACGTGTGTAGGCGCAGGCCGGACCGCTGCCGGCCGGACAGGCGTGACCCCCGCCGGCGACCACGGTCGCGCTGTGCGCCGCGCCATCGATGGCGATCTCGACCCAGACCGGATCGGACGATTCGCCGCCGACGGGCAATCGGCGCCACTGCAGCACGCCCTTGCCGCGCAGCCCGAGCCCGCGGGCGACGGCGGCGGCCGGCAGGGGCACGCCGAAGCGCACCGGCCCCGCATCGATCCCCACGGTGAACAGCGCCTGGGTGGCGACCACCAGCATTGCAACCATGCCCCACTGTGTTCAGGGATGGCCAGCGGTTACACGAAATCCGACCTCAGTCGCACCACTCGCTGCGGAACAGGCGACCGCCGTGTTCGAGCCAGGAGAGGAAGCTGTCGTGGTACGGCGCCCGCAGTTCTGCGGACATCGCCGCCGGCGACATCCAACGCACCGCGAGCACCTCGTGATCGGCGACCGGTTCGCCGGGCTCGACGTCGACCGCGTAGAAGAACGAGCGCCAGGCATGCAGTCGCGACGAGCCACTGCGACGTTCTCCCTCCTGCACGAACAGGAACTCGGGCTCGCCGTGCAGCACCAATCCGGTCTCTTCGCGCAACTCGCGCGCCAGCGCCTCGTGCAACAACTCCCCGGGCTCGACCCGACCTCCGGGAAGATCCCAGGTCCGCACCATTCGACCGCCGATGCGTCGGTCGTTGCCGACCATCAGGATCGTGTCACCCCGTCGGACCACGCCGAACGCACCGAGGAAGTCGTCGATCACGGCGCGCTCCTATCTGGGCGAACGGACGAGCTGCCAGGCACCGGTCGCCGGCAAGCTCCCTCCCGTGGCCACGAGGACCCCTTCGAGCGCCGCGGTCAAGCTGTCACCGACCCCGAGCAGCTGCAGCTCGGGCAACACCCCGGTAGTGGTGTCGAGCACGATGTCGAAGGCATCGCTGCGGAACCTCGCCGCCCCGATCACCGGCAGCGGAGCCGGCAACATGCCGGGGAAGGTCGCCGCTCCGATGAGACGCACGCCACCGCCCGTCACCTCCTGCGACAGTTCCAGTTCCATGACCTCGGGCGCCGGCCCGCCGAACTCGAAGGTGCCGTTCCAGGTGCCGGAGAGGTCGAGGATCTCCGGCAGCTCCTGCTGCCACGCCGCGTCCCAGCTCCCCGAATCCTGCGGGCACCAGTATTCGCCGGTCATGGTGCGATTCGGGCCGAACGCGGCGCGCAGAACGGTCTGCCCCTCCGCGGTCAATTCGATGCCGGCACTCGACAGCGAGAACTCGTAGCTGCGCGGCAGGATGCACGGGTTGTCGATCAGGATCGTGACCACCGGTGAGTCGGCGAACTCCTGCACCCTCACCTCGATCTGACCGTTGCCGCGAGTGCCCGACGAAGCCCAGGTCCCGGTCCATTCTCCGAGCAGGGACACCGGCACTCCTTCCTCCCGGTGGGACGTCACCTCGAGTCTGCGGCATGAGGTCAGCGTTGTCGCGACGACTGCCGCGGCGACTAGGATCAATCTGGGGTGCCAATCGAGGCTCTGCATGATGCCGGTGTCGTCTGGATGTAGGTGCTTGCGCCGACAGGGTAACGCATTCTAAGGCGCCGGTCCTAATCCCCGGCGTAGCTGTCGGCGAGTTGTCGGGCCACCGCCGTCGGCGCGAAGCGGGCGAGGGCCGCGGCCCCCTTGTCACGGCATCGTTGACGCAGGCCCGGGTCGGCCAGCAGCCGCCGCAGACCTTCACGCAGACCTCGAGGCCCTTCGGATTCGGCCACCAGCACGCCACCTCCCCACCGACTCAACACGTCGCGAACGCCCGGTACATCGTAGCCGACCACCGGGATGCCGGCGGCGAAGGCTTCGACCGCGACCAGCGGACACCCTTCTCGCACGCTCGGCAACACCAGCGCGTCGTAGGCCGGCAACCTCGATGCGATCTGGGCACCGGCCCCGCACAGTCGTACGCGACCAGGCGCCGCAGCGGCGATCGCACGCTGCAGGGCCGCGCGCTCGGGGCCGTCGCCGTAGATGTCTCCGCCCGGTCGATCCGCGCCCGATGGGCTGCCGGACGACGCGGTCCCGGGCAACGGCGGATCGAGGCCGAACATGGCGACGAAATGCTCGAGGCGCTTGATCGGCACCAGGCGCCCGATCGCGACGGCCCGTGGCTCGGCCTCGCCGATGCCCAACTCGGCTCGCGCCGCGGTCCGCGACAGCATCGCCGGCAGCTCGACCGCCGGCGGACGACCTCCAGCCGGCGCCCGAACGCCAGGCCGCCGTACCCCGCGAGCAGGAGCGCGGTCCCCGGAGACGCGCGGAGGACCTCCAGGACCCCGACGTCGCCGAGCGCGCCGGCCAGCGGCAGCACCACGAGCGCGCCCCCGATCGCCAGCCCCGGCGTGAGGTACCGCTCGCCGAAACCGCGGCGGAGGA
>JAGQRA010000596.1 GCA_020425885.1 Planctomycetota bacterium
AGGTCTTGCCCGTGCCGGCGCTGGCCTCGAGCAGCACGGTGCCGCGATCGAGCGGCGCGGTCGGCAGATCGAAGCGCGCGATCACGACAGCGCCTCGGTGTAGCCGTAGGCCATGCGCCAGATGCGTCGGGCCCAGGTCGCGAACTCGGGCAGCGCGAGCGCGTCGCGATCGCGCATGCAGAGGGCGATGCTGTGGTCCTCGGAATCGCTGCCTCTGAAGTCCGACGTGTCCGGCAGCCAGCGCGAACGCGCCTTGCGTTGCGCCGCCGCTTCGTCCGCGGCGCTGGCGTGGAGGGCGGCGCCGTACTCGTGCGAGCTGCGTTCGAAGAACGGCAGCGGCATGGTGATGCCCTGCCGCAGCCCGGCGACGAGATCGGCCAGGCACTCGTCGGCGACGGCCGGTTCGAGTTCGCGGTAGCACAGGGTGGCGTCGCGGGCGATCAGCATCGTGCGTGCCGGTAGCGCCGTGCCCTGGTGGCGGGCGACGGCGGCGACCGTGTGCCAGATCCAGGCGCGCAGGCGGTCCTTCGGCTTGACCTTGCCGACCCGCGCATAGACCAGCTCGCCCTCGCCGACGGTGGCGATCTCGCCGGCGATGGTGAAGTCGGGGCCACGGGCCACGACCTGCCGGGGCGCCAGCTCGCCATGCCGGCCGAGCTCACCGAGGAACTGCAGGCTCTCCTCGTCGATCGCGGCGTGGGCCTGGGCGCCACCGCCGCCGACCGGCAGCAGGCCCGAGGCCGAGGCCAGCGCCAGCGCATCGCGCGGTGGCGGCCGGCGGTCGAGCACCCGTTGCACGGCGGCGTCGACCAGGCGCCAGCGGTCGAGCGGGCTGGTCGCGAACGACTCGGTGGTCGGGTCGGTATCGAGGTCGCGCGGCAGGCGGATGCCGAGGGCGTGGCGCAGGAAGAACCGGCACGGATGCCACCAGAAGTCGAGCAGCACGGCGAGCGGGATGTCGGTCGTCGGCACGGTCGCGGCGGCTGGTAGCGCGGCGCCGAACCACGGAAGTTCGTCACTGCTCGCCACCGCCGCGATCGGTGAAGGATCGACAGCGTTCGCGGCCTGGGCGGCCGCGTTCGCGGCCTGGGTGGCCGCGTATGCGAACAGGCGCGGATCCTTGCCGTCTCGGTAGCGCGGGCTCCACGGTTGCAGCGGATGGCGTACGACCAGCCAGTCGCGGGCGCGGTCGTGGCCGGTGGGCGGGCGGCTGATGCGGTCGCAATAGTCGATCAGCTCGGCGAGCACGACCGAGGGCGCGCACTCGCTGTCGTCCATCGCCGAATGGCCGATGTAGCACAGGTGCAGCCGTTCGCGGGCGGCCAGCAGGCAGTCGAGGAACAGCTGGCGGTCATCGAGCCGCGGGCTGCGATCGCCAGGGCGGCGCGGGTTCTGGCCGAGGTCGAATGGTGCCGGCTCGGTGCGGCGCGGAAACGAGCGGTCGTCGAGGCCGCAGAGGAACAGCTGGCGAACGGGGACCGCGCGCATCGGCAGCATGGCGGCGACGGTGACGCGACCGCCGAGGAAGCCGATGCCGTCGGCGGCGCGGCCGAGCGCGCCCTGGAGCCAGTCGCGCAGCACGCGCGGGGAGATCGGTTCGTTGTGTCGCGCCCGGTCGGCGGCGTCGCGCAGGTCGGCCAGGGCCGAACGCAGCGCGGCCAGCCCGGCCTCGTCCTCGGCGAGCGGCAGGAACAGCGCACAGCAGAGATCGTCGAGGAGCGACGCCCACTCGGCGAAGGTGTGGGGGCGCTGCAGCGGTCGCAGCCGCTCGAACAGCAACCCGAGGAAGGCGAGGAAGCGCTCGAGCAGGTCCTCGCGCGCGCTGGTCCGATCGGCGGCCGGCAAGCGGCCGAGCACGAGGTCGTCGACGGGGCCGGTGGCGACGCCGAGCAGCATGCGTTCGATGCCGAGCCGCCAGCTGTTCTCCTCGAAGGCCGGCATGCCGAAGCGGCGATTGCGGCTGTCGCCATCGAGCCCCCAGCGGATGCCGGCGCGTTCACAGACGTGCCGCAGCACCGGCAGGTCGCTGGCGAACAGGCCGAAGCGGCGCTGCACGGCCGGCGTCTCGAGCAGGTGTAGCACGTCGTAGACCTGGAGGCGGCTCTCGGCCAGTCGGAGCGCGCCGAACAGCGCGGCGCAGATCGGCTGTTCGGCGATCGGGCTCTTGTCGGCGACCTGGAACGGCAGGTGGCGCTGGACCGGACCGAACACCGCCTCGACGTAGGGCGAGTAGCGTTCGATGTCGGGGACCAGGACGAGCACGTCGTGCGGCTGTAACGACGGGTCGCGGGCGAAGGCGTCGAGGATCTGATCGCGAACGACCTCGAGTTCGCGATGTTCGGAATGGCAATCGTGAACGCGCACCGAGTCGTCGTCGACGGTGAGCTGGAAGCGCGGCAGGTCGGTCTCCTGGCCGTGTTCGCGAACCGCGGCGAGGTCGTGGTGCAGGCAGGCCAGCAGGTTGGTCGTTACCGCCGGGGACGATTCGCCGAGGTCGTGACGTTCGACCGGCGCGGTGCCGGCCGCGTCCTGCAGATCGAGCAGGATGTCCTGGAACTCGCGCGACTCGGTTCCCAGACGGGCCAGCAGCGAGTTGCCGTCGGTGATCGAGGCGCCGCGCGGGCGGAGGTCGCCGAAGTAGTGCGGCGAAGGCGTCGGCACGTAGAGTGCGACCGGGATCAGCTCGCCGATGCGGAACAGCAGCGCGACCAGCGCCGGCGGCAACGTCGATGCCGCGAACACCGACAGCCGCGGCGGCAGCGCGGCGACGGCGGCCTTCGGGTCGGCGAGCATCCGCTGCAGGCTCTGCAGACGATGGGCGAGCCACGGCCCGCCGTCGTCGCCGGACGGTTCGATGAGTTCGGCGAACAGCAGCGGCGTCGGCGAACTCGGCGCGGCGGCGGCGGTGAAGCCGGCATCGCGCAGCAGCGCGCGCCACAGCCGTGCCTGCCAGGCGCCATGTGGTCCATGGTCGGTGAGGTCGTCGCCCGCCGCGGCCCGGTCGAGCAGGTCGCCGCGATAGAGCTGGTAGTCGTCGAAGCACGAGGTCAGTCGCTGGCTCAGCTGCAGGCGCTTCTTGCCGTCGGGGTCGTCCTCGCAGTAGCGGGCGGCGAGCCCGAGAGACTTCTGCAGCGCGGCATCGCCGAGCAGCCGGTGGATGCGCAGCAACAGCGTGTCGGGATCGAACAGCTCGGCCTGCGCGGCGTGGCGCGCGGTATTGGCTGCCCGGGTCAGCTGCTGCAGGAAGGCGCCGGGAAACGGCATCGCGAGGCCGGCGGCGATGCCGAGCCGTTCGGCCAGTTGCAGTCGCAGCCAGCGCGCGATCCCCTGCCCCGGCACGACGATGGTCTCGGTGTCCAGAGGCGGTAGCGGATCCGTGGCGAGTCGCTCGACCAGGACCACGAGCAGGTCCTCGAGGCGATGGCTCGTGTAGATCGTGGTCCCCGGGTGCACCGCTGCGAGGCTATTGGGGTGTCGCGGAAGTTGCTACCCGATGTTCCGGCTCCAGCTGCCGGCGCGGCGGGTGGGCGAATGCGGTCAATGGCAGCATGACTTCTTCGGCTGCGGTGGCGCCGGGTCGGGCTCGGCACCGTGGCAACAGCCGTGCGCGTGACCGTGGTCGTGACCGTGATCGTGGCCGTGACGGTGGTCGTGATCGTGGCCGAGGTTCGCCGGTGACTCGAACAGGCGTTCGAGGAACGGGCGCACACCCTGGCGCAGCAGCGAGAACAGGAACACCGCGCCGAGGCCGGACAGCAGCAGCCAATGCAGGGGTGAATGCGCGTGGCCGCTGCCGGTGAGTGCCGGCACGACCGGGGTCGGGATCAGGGCGTTGGCGGCGTAACCGAGGCCGACCGCGCCGGTCCACATCGCGATGGCGAAGCCGAACGCAGTGCGCAGCCCGTGGAGCCGGGCCAGCACGCCGAAGGTGGTGATGTTGGTGGCCGGCCCGGTCAACAGGAACGCGAGCACGGCGCCCGGCGACAGCCCCTGCACCAGCAGCATCGCGGCCACCGGCGTGCTGCCCGTGGCGCAGACGTAGATCGGCAGGCCGATCAAAGCCGCGACCGGAACGTCGATGCCGCGCGGCAGGGACGCGATCCAGTCGCGATCGACATAGGGCATCAGCAGCGCCGACAGCAGCAGCCCCGACAGGATCCAGGTCGCGGTGCTGTCGACGGCCGGGCCATAGCCGAAGCGGAGCGCCGAACCGAGGCGCTCGAGGAAGCTGCCGCTGACCTTCGGTCGCAGCGCTTCGCTGTCGCTGTCGGTCGCGACGAAGCCGAGTCGGCCGGCCATCGAGCCGACCACGACGCCGACGCCGAGCGCAAGCACCGCGGCCATGGCCGCGCGCATCAGGGCCACGTCGGGCCCCATGAGGTGCCAGGTGAGCGTCACCGCGGCGAGTTCCAGTTCCGGCGTCGCGACCAGGAAGGCCAGCGCCGCCACGATGCTGGCGCCCTGGCGGACCAGTTCGCGGTAGATCGGCACCACGCCGCAGGAGCAGACCGGCAGCGGCAGGCCGACGGCGACCCCGCGCAGCGCCTGCAGCATGACCGGGCCGCGCGTCATCTTGCCGAGCCAGTTGGTCGGCAGGAACGCGTGACAGAGGCCGACCAGCAGGTAGGCGACCAGCAGCGCCGGCGCCGATTCCGTCGCCAGTCGCAGGAACACGTCGGCCGGGCCCCGCACGTCGCGCGGGAAGTGGTTGCGGATGACGATGACCAGCACGATGGCCGAGGCCAGGGCGCCGATCACCGATGCCACGCGGAAGCGACCTTGCTCGCGCGGTGCCGGGATGTGCGCGTGCAGCACGACGTGCAGCAGCGAGCCGGCGAGCAGGGCCTGCAGCAGCGCGAGTCCACGCTGCGAGGTCTCGTTGAGCAGGTTGACGCCGAGGAAGTAACCGAACAGCGTGCCGCCGATGACGACGAGCGAGACCAGCACCGCGGCCAGCGTGCCGAGGGTGCGCGGCACGATCCACCAGATGCCGATCCCGGCCGGGATGCGGTGCAGGATGATCGCCCAGGCCGTGACCTCGTGGGAATGCGTATGGCCGTGACCTTCGTGGTGCGAGCCGTCGGTCAGGAAGAAGCCGTCGAGCGTGGTGTGCGCCGCCATGCCGAGCAACGCAAGCACCAGCACGATGCCACGCACGCCGGGCTGACTGCCGTGCAGGGTGCGCTCGGCCAGCGTCGGCAACAGGAATCCGCCGAAGGCCAGCGGCAGCACCAGCCAGCCGGCCTGCTCGGCGCATTCGGGCAGCACGTGCAGCAACACGAAGCCGCTGATCGTCACCAGGCAGAACGAGTCGAGGGCCACCGACGAACCGGCGTGGCGGCGGGCCAACCAGACGACCAGGGGGCCGAGCAGCAGGGCCAGGAAGCTGATGGCGAGCAACACCGAGGCATCCTACGGTGCCAGGACCGAATCGCACCGGTGCGATCCGGTCCTGGCACCGTTCTAACTGACGGCGATCGCCTCGGGCCGCGGTGGCGTGGGACGGCCGAACTCGCGGGCGCGCGCGACCATGCGTGCCGCCCGGGCCTGGATCACATCGAAGCGCCGGGCGTGCAGGTCGTCGGGCACGAACAGGGTGCCGACGAAGCCGACGCCGAAGGCGCCGGCGGCGAGCCAGTCGCCGACGTTGTCCTCGCTGACGCCGCTGGTCGGGAAGACGCGCAGGAAGGGCAGCGGCCCGCGGATGGCGCGCAGGTAGTCAGCGCCGTTGGCGGGGCCGGGGAACAGCTTGACGATGTCGGCGCCGGCGCGGTGCGCGTGCATCATCTCGGTCGGCGTCTGCGTGCCCGGGATCGAAACCAGATCGTGTTGCCGGCAGAAGGAGATGACCTGCGGATCGGTGACCGGCGAGACGATGAAGCGGGCGCCGGCTGCCATCGCGGCTTTGGCGTCGTCGACGCAGAGCACGGTGCCGGTGCCGACGATGAGGTCGCTGCGGGTGGCGAGTTCGCGCACGTGATCGAGGCAACCTGGGGTGGTCATCGTCACCTCGACGATGCGGAAGCCGCCGGCGATCGCGGCCTCGAGGGCCGGGCGCACGGCCTCGGCGTCATCCGTGCGCAGGATCGCCGAGCAACGTTGCTCGGCGAGCGCGGCGAGCACCGCGGTTCGACTACGGGCCATGCAACCTCCGGGGGATGAGGTGGCCGATGACGAACTGCCAACGGCCTGTCGGAGCATACGAAGGCCGGCGATCAGATCCAGTTCGCAGTGCGAGGTCGGACTCAGCGCGGCAACCGATAGCGGAGTCGCCGGCACTCGCCGCCGCGCAGCACGACGAACTCGACCTCTTCGTCGGCCTTCCTGGTAAGCCGTACCCAGGCGTGGAAGTGCGCGGTCGAGGTGAAATCCGACTTGCCGGCGAACGACAGCAGGACGTCGCACTGCTCGAGCCCGGCGCCGGCGGCGGCGCGGCCGCGATGGGCGCGCTCGCCCCAGGTGACGAGATAGCGGACCCGCATGGCGAACTGCTCCGGCGCGAGGCCGAGCTTCGCCTTCTGCTCGGCGTCGAGCGTCGGGCCACCGAATCCGGGGGCCGGGGACAGGGTCCACTTGTAGGGGCGCCAGGCGTAGTCGGCCGGGTCACAGCGCTTCCAATCGGCGGCCAGCAGCAGGTTGGTGCTCGATTCCTCGTCCTCGCGGCGGAAGCTCAGCGGCAGGACGGTCTGGCCCGACCGGGTGTTGTGGAGTTGCCACTGGACGTCGGCGAAGGTGAGGATCCGGGCATTGCCCAGCTGCAGGAGCACATCGCCGGCACGCAGTCCGGCTGTGGCCGCCGGTGAGTCCGGCGTGACCGCGGCGACGACATTCTGCTGCTCGCGATCGAGCGTCAGGCCGACGCGCTCTGGATCCGGGAAGACGTAGACCTCGTCCGGGTGGCCGGATTGCGGCCTGATACCGTCCTTGCGCTCGGCGTCGTTGATGGTGTGGCAGTGCACGCAATCGATCTTCTGGCCCGATGCGATCCGGCGCTGCAGTGCCGGCAGCTCGATCGCGGGCCGCGGCTCCTCGGCGCGCGGCGGCTTCGGGTCGCGGTCGTAGGCGCGGTGCTCGGGCAGTGCATCGGTCAGCAGCCGCGCCAGCGAGGACAGCGACAGATAGCCGTCGGCGGACGCCGGGCCGCGGCTGCCATAGCGGTGGTAGACGGTGCCGTCGGCATGCATCAGCACCACCGCGAAGGTGAGATCGAAATCGAACCGGACCAGGCCGAGGTCGACCGCCGCCATGTCCGTGATCCTGACGCAGACGTAGTCGGCAGCGGCGCGGTCGAGGTCGTCGGAGCTACGGCCCAACTGGCCGTAGAAGTCGTTGCAGTCCAGTCAACGTTCGCAGCGGAAGACGGCGAACAACGGGGCGTGCCGCTTCGCTGCCAGCTCGCGCGCGACGGCGAGGTCGGCATGCCACTCGACGGACTTCTGGGCCTCGAGCAATCCCGGAGCAGCGAGCAACAGGGTTGACGCGAGCGTCAGCGAGATCCTGGTCATGTCCGCAGGATAACCGGACCGGGCCGAGCATCGGTAACGAGCGGATGCCGAGTAAGCCGTAGTGCCTATCGCATGCCGCGAACCGAGCGGTCATGATCCGACGTAACTCCTGACCTGGACACTGCTGCATGTTGGTTCGCGACGCACTCGTTCCCAGCCCCCTGGTCGTATCCACGGATACGTCCCTCTTCGAATTGATCGACCTGATCCTAGGCGGCAATCAGACCACGGCCGCCGTCGTCGAGAACGGCCTGCTGGTCGGCATCATCTCGGGTCAGGACGTGTTCGAACCGCTGCTGCCGAGCTACCTGGCGATGGATGCCACGCTGGTCTCGGTGCTGCGCGAGGATTACTTCGAGGAGGTTCTCGGCAAGCTCCGCAACATCAAGGTCGGCGACGCCATGGAGTGCGAGGTGCATACCGTCGCGCCCGATGCGCCGGTGATGGAGGCGGTGTCGTTGTTCCTGCGCGAGGGGCTCAAGACGGTGCCGGTCGTCGACGGCAAGCGCTACGTCGGCAGCGTGACGCGCCGCAGCGTGCTGAGGATCATCCGCAACTGCGTGGCGGAGTGAGAGCGCGATGATCGCAGACACCCATCCGATCGTTCACGATTCGACCTATTGGATCGCGGCCTGCCTGTTCGCCGCCACCTTCCTCGCGATCGTCAGCGAGAAGGTCCACAAGACCAAGGCCGCCCTGTTCGGCGGCGCCGCGACCATCGTCTTCGGCGTGCTGAGCCAGAAGCAGGGGCTGCACGATCCCCACTTCGGCATCGACCACGGCGTCATCTTCCTGCTGATCTCGATGATGGTGCTGGTCAACGTCATCGGCCGCACCGGCGTCTTCGGCTATGCCGCGATCAAGATCGCCAGGCTCGCCCGCGGGCGACCGCTGCCGATCATGATCTGGTTCTGCGTGCTCACCGCGTTGGCCTCGGCGTTGCTCGACAACGTCACGACCGTGCTGCTGGTGGCGCCGGTGACGCTGCTCATCACCGACGAGCTCGACGTCGATCCGATCCCGTTCCTGCTGGCCGAAGCCATGGCCAGCAACATCGGCGGCACCGCGACCTTGATCGGTGACCCACCCAACATCCTGATCGCCGCCCGCGCCGAGTTCGCCTTCATCGACTTCATCATCCACCTGACGCCGGTCGTCATCTTGATGATGGCGGTGTTCCTCGCCTCGCTCTGGCTGTTCTTCGGCAAGCGCCTGGTGGTCGACGAGCAGAAACGCCAGCGCGTGCTGGCGATGAACGAACGGAGCATGATCAAGGACAAGGTGCTCGCCGTGAAGTCGCTGACCGTGCTGGCCGTGACCCTGATCGGCTTCACGCTGCACTCGGCGTTGCATCTCGAGCCGGCGACCGTCGCCCTGTTCGGCGCCGCGACCCTGCTGCTGATCACGCGCGGCGACCCGCACAAGGCGCTGGCCGACGTCGAGTGGCCGACGATCTTCTTCTTCATGGGGCTGTTCCTCGTCATCGGCGGCATCGTCAAGGTCGGCATCGTGCGCGAGATCTCCGCCATGGTGATCGAGACCACCGGGCCGACGGCCGACAGCATGAAGACCACGGCGCTGTCGCTGCTGTGGTTCTCCGGCCTGCTGTCCGCGGTCGTCGACAACATCCCCTACGTCGCGACGATGAACCCGCTGGTGCTCGACATGGCCAACACCGTGCTCGAGAACGGTGCCCTCGACCCCAACAACCTGCCGGTCGAGACCCTGCACGCGCCGGTGCTCGAACCGGTGTGGTGGTCGTTCGCGCTCGGCTCCTGCCTCGGCGGCAATGCGACCGCGATCGGCGCCTCCGCCAACGTCGTCGTCGTCGGCATCGCGTCACGAGCCGGCAACAAGATCTCGTTCTGGCGGTTCATGAAGTTCGGCCTGCCGACCATGGTGGCGAGCCTCGTCATCGCGCACATCTACGTGCTCCTCCGCTACTACTAGCCCGCGGAGGGGGGCGGCTCGGGCCGCACCTTGGAGCAGACGCGCCGAGAGGCGCGCTGCTCAAGGGCGATTGGCTGGGTCGAGCAGGCCCTGGAGGTCCTGTTGCTTGTCCGTGCTTGCTGACTGACTGCTTGGGGTGCGGCTGAATCTCGCGGGTGAAGGGGCGGTGGCAGCGGCGGGTCGGTGGGGCGTGTCGATTGCGGCTCAAGTGTCGACTGTCCTAGTTCGATGGTACGGTCGTGAACTACCGCGTCGATCCGCACAGCCTGGTGCCGCCGAGCCAGCAGCTCGTGGCGGCGGTGCTCGATGCGATCGCGACCGGGGAGCTCGGGGTCGGTGATCGGCTGCCGTCGGTGCGCGGGCTCGCGGCCGAGGCGTTGGTCAATCCGAACACGGTGACCAAGGCCTACCGCGACCTCGAGCACCTCGGCGCGACCGCGGGTCGCAACGGCTCGGGGGTCTTCGTGACCACGGCCGGGCCCGACGTGGCGCGCGGCATCCGGTTGGCGGAGACGGCCGACGCGTTCCGCCGCGCCGCGGCGCAGGCGCTGCGCGCGGGACACGAGGCGGCGTCGCTGGGCGAGATCCTGGCGGCGGCGCTGCGGCCGGTGGTGGCAGGGCCGACGGCAGGGTCGGGTTCGGGGGACAGGGGAGAACGGACATGAACACGGTGATGAAAGTCGAAGGGCTGCGGGTCGGATTCGGCCGCAAGCGGGTGCTGCGCGGGCTCGATCTCGCGATCGAGGACGGCGCGGTCACGGTGATGCTGGGCCAGAACGGCAGCGGCAAGAGCACCCTGCTGCGGGTGCTGCTCGGCGTGTTGCGGCCGGCGGCCGGCACGGTGAGGTTGTTCGGCCAGGACCCGCTGCTGGCGCATCGCGAGGTGCTGTCGCGCATCGGCTACGTGCCGGACGTGCCCGACGTCTACCCGTGGATGACGGCACGCGACCTGTTCCGCTTCCTCGAGCCGCAGTATCCGACCTGGAACGCGGCGTTGTGCGGCGAGCTGGTCGAGCGGCTCGCCGTGCCGCTGCGGACCCGATTCCGGTCGATGTCGCGCGGCCAGGGCATGAAGGCGATGTTGACGGCGGCGCTGGCGCCGGAACCCGAGCTGCTGCTGCTCGACGAGCCGTTCGCCGGCCTCGACCCGTTGGTGCGCGAGCAGGTCCTGCAGGGCGTCGTCGAGGCGCTGCGCGAGGGCGAACGTACGGTGCTGTGCGCGACCCACGAACTCGACATCGCCGCCCGCATCGCCGATCGGGTCGCGGTGCTGCAGGACGGACGCATCGTGCAGCACGGCACGCTCGCCGAGGTGATCGGGCAGGAGGAGCCGGTGCAGGTGCCGTCGGGGCTGCAGCGGGTGATGTCGCGGGTCGCGACGGAACATCGCGAGGAGGTGCTGCAATGAACCTCGCGCTGGTCTACTGCTGGAAGGAATGGCGCGCCCAGCGCGCGATCCTGCTGGCGTATTGTGGCCTGATCTTCTCCTGCCTCTGCCTCGGCCTGTCGCTGGCGCCGCGCCACTACTGGTTCGAGGAGGGCTTCGGGGTCCACGCGTTGGCCTGGTTCATAACCGCCGGCGTGATCGGCGTCGTCGCGTTCGTCGCGCCCGGCCTGATCCGCGCCGAGTACGCCGGCAAGGACGACCAGTTCGTGCGCCGCCTGCCCGGCGCGCTGCGACCGGCGTTCGCCGGCAAGCTGCTGTTCCTGCTGCTCGCGACGCTGTTGCTACCGCTGCTCGGGTTGCTGGTCGGCGAGATCTTCGTCCAGGCCCGCGGGGCGAACTGGAACGAGCTGTTCGTGTGGAGCTGGGACGGCGCGGTCGAGCTGCGCTGGCCCTCGATCGTGCTGATGTCGGGCGGGGCGTTGCTGCTCTCGCCATGGGTCTGGGCGATCGGCAGCTGGATGCCCGGCGGGCGGATGGCGCTCGGCGGCGCGGCGCTGTTCGTGCTGCTGCTCGGCGTCTCTGTGTTCGCCGTGCTGCGGCAGAGCCCGGGGCTCGATCGGGATCTCTTGTGGTGGCACTGGCTCTGGCTCGTGCCGCCGGCCGGCCTTGCCACCGCGGCGATCTCGTTCTGTCGCGGGCGCCGTGGCGGCGGCGCCCTGCGCTCGGCCCGCTTCGGCCTGATGACGTCGGCAGTGATGCTGCTCGCGCCGGCGGTGTGGCTCGGCGATCAGGCATGGCGATACCACCATCCGGACCTGGCGCGGCTGCGGACCCTTCACGTCTCGGGCCTGTCGCCCGATGGCAGGTTCGTGCTGGCCGCCGGCGCGGCGAAGTACGACCACCGACCGGTGCCGTTGCGCATCGACCTCGCGACCGGCACGGCGGCGCAACTCGGTTCGGTGTGGACCGGCGTCTGGCCCGGACTCCTCGGCCAGCGCCTGCGTTCGCGGGCCAGGCAGCGCCTGTGGCTGTGGTACGACGCCGGCACCGAGAAGAGTCACGCGTTCGATCTGGTCGACCTGACCTGGACCGAGGTCGAGAACGACTGGGCGGGAGCCGGCACCACCTTGCCGCCGGATCTGCATCGTCTGGCCAGGGACGAGACGCGCGATGCGCTCGGGCTGCGCACCCCGGACGGTGACGTGGTGTGGCTCGAGGCGGGGGAGCTGTGTCGGCGTACGGCAGGCGGTGAGATCGCGCGGCAGGCCTGCCCGGTCGATGGTCTGCCGACCCAGGCCGCCGGTCACGGCTTCGTCACCTACGGTCGCGGCGGCAAGCGGCTGTTCGATCTGCGCGGCGGCAGCATGCCGCTGTCGAGCGGCGGTTGCTGGATCGTGCGCGATCAGGTGCTGATCGAACGGGGTCGCGACCGGTTCCTGCAGACGATGGGCGGGACCGGATCGGTGTGCGAGGCCCTGCGCGGCTGCGCCGTGCACGGTCTGTTCGACGACGATCGCGTGCTGTGCTCGAGACGGTCGGGCGAAGGCGACTCGACGCTGCTGCTCTACTGCCCGGGCGATGGATCGATGGCGGCCATCGGCAACGTGACCGGCGGGCCGAAGCATCAGGTCAGCATCGCCACGCCGCTCGAACGGCAAGGCTCGCTCTTGCCACGTGACCCCGAGGGGCGGATCTGGATCGAGGTGCGCCGGCAGCAAGGCTGGACCTTCGCGCTGCTCGACACCGCGACGCTCGCGATCTCCCAAGAGGTCGAAGTGCCGCCGAATCGCGAGGGACGTTTCGACCTGCTCGACTGGGACGACGTC
>JAGQRA010000073.1 GCA_020425885.1 Planctomycetota bacterium
CGCAGCGCGCGCCGGCGGCGACGTGCCCGGGCCACCGCGCGACGAACGGCACCCGGTGGCCGCCCTCGAACGAGTCGGCCTTCATGCCGCGGAACGGCCCGGTCGCGCTGTGGCCGTAGCGATCGGTGTCGTGCTGATACCACACGGGCCCGTTGTCCGAGCTGAACAGCACCAGCGTGTCGTCCCGCATGCCGGCGGCCTCGAGCGCGTCGAGCACGCGGCCGACGACGGCATCGACCTCGGCCACGAAGTCGCCGTAGAGACCAGCCTGGCTGCGGCCCTCGAACTCCTCGTGCGGCAGCCAAGGCGTGTGCGGCGCGGGCAGCGCCAGATAGAGGAACAGCGGGTCGTCCTCGCCGCGGGCGGCGTGCGCGCGGATCACGGCGACGGCTTCGTCACCGCAGCCAGGCAGCACCGCCGCGTGCTCGAAGCCCGCGGCCATCCTGCCGTCGCGCCAGAACGCGCCCTGGATCGGGCTCCAGCCCGGCGTGCTCGAGGCCGCGACGTCGACGGTCGGTGGCGCCACCGCGCGGCGATCGCGGATGAAGTAGTAGGGCGGGATGTCGAGCGAGGCCGGGATGCCGAAGAAGCCGTCGAAGCCGCGGTCGAGGGGGCCGCCGGTCAAGGCGGCGTAGTCGGGCGCGGCCGCGTGATCGAAGCCGAGGTGCCACTTGCCGACCATGTGGGTGCGATAGCCGGCCCGGCGCAGGATGCCCGGCAGGGTCGGCGTGTCGGCCGCGATCACCGCCTCGGTATCCGGCGACAGGCGCCGCTTGCGCGCCGGGTAGCGCCCGGTCAGCAGGCCGTAGCGCGCCGGGACGCACAGCGCGGCCGGCGAGTGCGCGTCGACGAAGCGCATGCCGGCCGCGGCCAGCCCGTCGAGACGCGGCGTCGGGATGCAGGCGTCGTCGCGGCCGAACGCGGGGTCGCCCCAGCCCATGTCGTCGGCCAGGATGAAGACGACGTTTGGGGCGCTTCCGCGTGACTCGGTGCTCGGTTGCTGTGCCGCGAGCGTGGTCGCCGCTCCGAGCAGGAGCGTCAAGGCGAGCCGGTTCATGGCCGCCGATGGTAGGCGGCGCCGTCGGCTCTCGGCAAAGCTCGTGCTGACAACGCCGCGACGTCCGGCAACCGCAGCATCAAAGACGCCGCGGCCCGCGGGAGACTGGCCAGCTAGAACGACCCGACCGTGACCTGCAGGCCGTTGCTCGCGCTGAGGCGACCGATCTGGCCCGGCGCCGGCACCTCGAACTGCAGGAACTGCTGGTACAGGGGCAGGCCGGCGAAGGTCGTGCCCGGCGGAATCCCGATCGCGTAGTCGGCGCTGCCGTTCTGCGGCAACATCAGTGTGATCGCGTCGTGATAGGCGAGCTGGTCGCACCCCGGCAGCGTGTTCGACCACAGCCAGGTGAGCGGCACGTTCGGCGAGGTGAGTCCGACCAGCGCTACCGCCAGCGCCCCGGGCCGGAAGCCGGTCGCCGTCGACCGGAAGGTCGCGCCGGCCCACGGCATCGTGTCGGCGACGAGCGTCACCGGTCCCTGGGTGCCGACGCAGGTCGTCGGCAACGACGTCAAGAGCGCCGGACAGGTCGAGGTCAGCCGAGCCAACCACGGCGATGGCGTCGCGCCGCCGACCTGCTGCTGCGTCCCGCCGAGCAGCAGCCCCTGCTCGGGGACGAAGGCCAATGCCTCGACACCGCCGTACTGCGTGCCGCCCGCGAGTTCGGCGAACACGCCGTTCCAGCGGGCGAGGTTGGCGGCCGGCTGACCCGCGACGGCCGTGAACGTGCCGCCGAGGACGAGGTCGTGATCCGGCAGCTCGACGATCGCCTCGACCCAGCCGTCGACCCCTACCATCCCCGCGAAGCCGATGCCGTCCCACAGCAACACGCCGCCACCGGTGGGCAACCCCGTGCCCGTGAACCCACAGGCCACCCGCCCGTCGTGCAGCCGGCTCATCGTGTTCACCCGGGCCTGGAACGGCACCGGATGTGTCTGCCAGACGGTCCCGTTCCAGAGGTACATCGTCGAGGACGGATAGCCGGCCATCGCCAGCACCTCGCCGTTCGGCAGCGCGAGCAACGCGGTCACGCGCCCGACCTGCAGGCCGGCCGAGGTCCATCCCTGCCCATCCCAGACGGCCAGGCCGTCGGCCGCTGCGCCGCCGGCATGGAAGAAGCGGCCACCGACGACGAGGTCCCCGTTCGTCGCCACCGCCAGCGCATCGACCGGACCATCGACGCCGAGACCCAGCGGCGCCCACGCGAGCCCGTCCCAACGCGCGACGTGCGCTGCCGGCAGGCCGCCGGCCGCGGTGAACCAACCGCCGGCGACGAGATCACCATTCGGCAGTTCGGCGAGGGCGTTGACGGCATCGCCGGTGCCGAGGCCGAGCTCGTGGACCACGCTGCCATCGAAGCGCCGCACGCCGCCCGAGAAGCTGCCGCCGAAGACGACGTCGCCGTTGCCGCGCCGCTGGATGACGTCGATCGACTGATCGAGCCCCGCGCCCAGCTGCTGCCAGCGGATGCCGTCGTATCGCGCGACCGAGCGGCCACCGAAGCGACCACCGGCGATCAGCATGCCGCCGGGCAGTTCGGTGAGGGCGCGGATGTAACCGTCTTCACCGGCGGTGCCGGGCGTGATGTCGGTCCAGGCGGCGCCGCTCGAGCTCAGCACGCCCTGCGCCGTGCCCGGCAGGCTGCCGAACTGCGCGCCGGCGATCAGCGCCCCGTTGGAGTGCACGAACAACGCATGCACGGCGCCGCCGATGACGCCGCCGACCGGTGACCAGTTGACGCCGTCGAAACGCGCGACCTTGTGCGCGGTGACGCCACCGATGCTGGAGAACAGACCGCCGACGGCGACGTCGCCACCGGGCAGCTCCGCGACGCTCAGGAGCGAACCGTTCTGCCCGCCCATGGCCGCGGTGCCGAACAGGGTCCAGGACGTGCCGTCCCAACGCGAGGCGAAGCCGGTGCCCAACACTCCGGGACCCGGCGACGGGTTGACGCCGGCGGCGATGATGTCGCCGTTACCGGCGACGGTCAGCGCGTTGACCAGGCCGGGCAGACCGGCGCCGAGGGCGGTCCAGGCGGTGCCGTTCCAGCGTGCCACGTGGTTGACGGTCAGGCCGCC
>JAGQRA010000597.1 GCA_020425885.1 Planctomycetota bacterium
ACTCGACGGCACCTGACCGCGCGCGGCGGCCGCGTGCTCGTGCCGCCGACGGCGGGCGCGGCCGCGCTGCAGGTTGCGCGCGACGCCGCGCACGACGCAGGTGAGCCAGTCGCGCGGACTGCGCAGCACCTCGGTACCGCCCTCGATCGCGCGCAGCCAGGTGCCCTGGGCGACGTCGTCGGCATCACCTCCCGCGAGCGCGCGGGCGAGGGCGGAGACGAACGGCGCCTCGTCGAGCAGGCCATCGATCTTTCCGGTAGTGACAGCGGTCATGTCGC
The DNA here is from genome assembly GCA_020425885.1 of Planctomycetota bacterium. Next base: position 279 of record JAGQRA010000597.1, read on the forward strand.
AGGGTCACCGGCGGCGCTGGATTCCCGCACGGAAACCCGCAGTACCGCGTGTCGTGTCCAGTCCGTGGCCGCGTGCGGACCGAGCGCGCTGGCCGAAGAGGCACGCGTCGGCATTCGGGGTTGCTGCGGACCATCCGGCCCCATGCCATCACGTTCCGCTGTCGGCTCGGCTTCGTCAACCCAGCGGCAGACCACAACCGTCGCGTTCGTGCGCGCCCGGCACCGCGGCGCCGCCGACGCCCCGGAACGCGGCCTTGTCGAGCCCGAGCCGCTTGAGGATGTCGTAGAGCGTGCGTGGGCCGAGGCCGGCGCGCGCGGCCACCTCCGCGACACTGCCGCGGCACTCCTGCAGCAGCCGGGTGAAGTACTCGCGCGCGAACGTCTCGGCGACGCAGCGCGCGGCTTCGGCGTACGGGAGCGCGAACAGCGTCGGCGACTCGCCGCGGGGCGCGAGTCGCCCGTCGCTCGCGCCAAGGCCGGAAAGGTCCGTGGCGGTGATGGCGACGCCGTCGCCGAGCAGCATCGCGCGTTCGAGCACGTTCGCCAGCTCGCGCACGTTGCCGGGCCACTCGTAGCGCAGCAACGCCGCCATCGCCTCGGGATGCACCGCGAGGGCGCGCCGGTTGAGGCGCTGGCGCAGGGACTCGAGGTGGTGCTGCACCAGCACGGGCAGGTCGGCCTTGCGTTCGCGCAGCGGCGGGATGGTCAGCGCGACGACGGCGAGCCGGTAGTAGAGGTCGGCGCGGAAGTGGCCGGCGTGGACCTCGTGCTGCAGGTCGCGGTTGGTGGCAGCGATCAGACGCACCTCCACGGCGATGTCGCGCTCGCCGCCGACCGGCCGGATGCGCCGTTCCTGCAGCGCGCGCAGCAGCTTGACCTGCAGGGCGGGCGGCATCTCGCCGACCTCGTCGAGGAACAGCGTTCCACCGTGCGCCAGTTCGAACAGACCACGGTGGGAACGAACCGCGCCGGTGAAGGCGCCTTGTTCGTGGCCGAACAGCTCGCTCTCGAGCAGCGCCTCCGGCAGGGCGCCGCAGTTGACCGCGATGAACGGACCGCCCTGCAACGGTCCTTCGTCGTGGATCGCGCGGGCGAGACGCTCCTTGCCGACGCCGGTCTCACCCATCACCAGCAGCGTCGCGTTGCTGGCGGCCATGCGCCTTGCGACGAACAGCACACGCTGCATCGCGCCGCACTGGCTGTCGAAGTCGGCCAACGAAAGCGGCGGTTCGCCGCGGCGTGCCCGCAGTCGCTGCAGCGCGGCGTCGCGCGCGCGCTGCACGACCGAGCGCAGCGCCTCGGCGAGCAGCGCATCGGCGAGCGTCAGGTTGAGCACCGCGAGGGCGCCGTGGGCCAGCAGCTGGGCGCGCTGCGGGGGATCTTCGTCGTCGACGAAGACGATGAGGTCCGGCGCGCCCTGCTGCGTGCGGCGGGTCGCGATCGACTCCGCCAGGGCTTCGGTGAGCAGCGGCGCGTGCACGAACAGCAGCTCGACGTCTTCGTGGTCGAGGTGCGCGATGGCGCGCCGGCGGCCGTCGACGAGCCGTACGGGAGCATCGACGACCAGGCGGGCGAGCCGCAGGGCCAGGGACTTCGGCAACACCGCCAGGGCGCGCAACAACATCGCTGAGGATCGGCATCCTCCTGCCGATCCGATTCGGAAGCAAGCTGCCGGACCGGGCCCGAACGGGACGCGCGGGTCATTCGGCCAGTTCGCTGCAAGGGCATTCGTGGCAAGGAGATCCCTGCCGTGCCAGCCAGGCGCATGGCCGCTGGCATGAGCGTTGCTTCTGGCGGTCGGCCGCGGATGTCCGCGGCGCCATTCAGAGAGAAACCATGAACAAGCCTGGTCAGAACGCTCCCAAGCCCACCGCACCCGCAACGAAGCCCGCCACGCCGACCCCGCCGAAGCCGTCTGCTGCCCAGCCGAGCAGCAAGCCCGCGCCGGCGCCGGCTGGCAAACCCGCTGGCAAGCCGAAGAACTGATCCGAGGCTCGCACCGGCCATGGCGTGATCGGCGCGCGACCTGCGGGCGCCCAGTGCTGCAGGCCGCAGGCGGTGACGCCGAGCACCCCATGCGTCGCGATGCCGCGGAGATGAAGTGCTACGGGTGGAACGCGTGCGACGCGCTGTTCCAGCACCGCCGGTTCGACATCATCAGGGTGTACGTGACCGAGCAGCGGATCAGCGACTGCGGGCAGCTGCTGAAGTGGTGCGTCGGCAACCGCATGGCCTACCATGTCGTCGATGCCGACGAGCTCGAACGCGTCGCCGCGACACAGCACCATGAGGGCATCACCATCCTCGCGCGCGTGCCGCGCCGGCTCTCCGCCGACGAAGCCGTTCGCCTGCTTCGTCGAGAGGCAGGTCCGACCTTGTCCCTCTTCCTCGACGACGTCCAGAACCCACACAACGTCGGCAGTATCACCCGCACCGCGGCGCACTTCGGCGTCGGGTTGATCGCCGGTGGTCGGGGCCGCCTCCCGGCGGCGTCGGGCGCGTTGTTCCGCACGGCGCAGGGCGCGTGCGAGCACGTGCGCTTCGCCGAGGTCGAGTCCCCTCTGCGCTTCCTGCGATCGCTGCAGGGCGCAGGCTTCCGAGTGTTCGTGACGTCGAGCCACGGCGGGCACGGGCTGTATGGAGCGCGCCTGCCGGAGCGCGCCGTGTTCGTGCTCGGCAATGAGCTGCGCGGCGTCTCGAAGCCGTTGGCGGCGGCCGCCGACGAGACCGTGATGATCACCGGCACGGGCCGGGTCGAGAGCCTGAACGTCGCGATCACGGCTGCCCTGGTCGCCGGCGAGTTCCATCGCCAGCACCCGCCCCCGCCTGCCGGCCCGTGATGGACGAGGTCCCGCCACTGGCGGAGCCCCCTCGAACGCGTGGCTTGCGTGAGTGAGGCGTCGCCACGAGCGGCTGATCGAGATGCCCAAGCGACGCGCCGCAGCGCTGCGGTGGTGGTCGCTGGGTCACGCCTTCGAGTGTTCGGTGGCACCGTCCGATCGCGTCCACGTGATCCACGGCGCCGGCATGGAGATCGGGCGATATCGGTGCGACCCGTTCGCTGCCGTCACGGCTCCGGGCCGGCCTCGCGATCCCGCGCTTCGCCGAGACCGACCATCGGTACCGCATCCGGATCTGGAACCCGGAGTCGCAACGGTGGGACGAACTCGCCGTCAACACGACGCGACTCGTGGGTTGGGTTCGAAGCCGGCTCTGACCCGCCACGGTCGCGGTCGCGCCGCCATCGCGCCCCGCTATCATCCGATGGCTTGACTCCCGCCCCGGCACAATCCGGCTACGAGGACCTGCTGGTCGCGGTGTTCGCCGCCAGGGATCGCGGTGATCTCGCGGAGTGCGAGCGGCTCGTCGCCGCGCATCCCGAGCACACGGCCGCGTTGCGCGCCGCGCTCGAGACGATGGCGCGCGCCGGTTTCCTCGACGACGCCGCCGCCGCCTCGGGCTTCCCGCCGCTGCTGGGAGAGTTCCGTCTGCTGCAGCCGATCGGCGGCGGCGGCATGGGCATCGTCTTCCTCGCCGAGCAGCCGAGCCTGCGCCGCAAGGTCGCGGTCAAGCTAGTGCGGCCCGAGCTGATGCTGTCGGGCGTCGCGCGCGAACGCTTCCAGCGCGAGGTCGAGACCATCGCGCAGCTGCAACACCCGGGCATCGTGCCGGTGCTCGCCGTCGGCCGCCATCACGGCGTGCCGTGGTTCGCGATGGAGTTCGTGCCCGGCTGCTCGCTCGCCGAGGTGCTGCTGTCGGTCGCCGGTCGATCGACGGACTCGCTCGACGGTGACGACTTCGCGCGTGCGGTCGGGGCCGGCACCGGCGGCGACGCGGTGTGGTGCGCCGACGGCTGGTGGCGGACCTGCGTCGGCGTGGTCGCCGCCATCGCGTCGACGACGGCGTTCGTGCACGCGCGCGGCATCCTGCACCGCGACCTGAAGCCCTCGAACATCATGGTCACGACCGAGGGCCATCCGCTGCTGCTGGACTTCGGCCTGGCGCGGGTCGGCGCCGCCGCTGACACGCCCCGGCTGACGCGGTCCGGCGTCGAGCTCGGCTCGCTCGCCTACATGTCGCCGGAGCAGCTGCGCGGCGAGGCGGTCGACGAACGCACCGACGTCTACTCGCTCGGCGTCACGCTCTACGAGCTGCTCGCGCTCGCGCTGCCGTTCGCGGCCGTCGGCGACGCGGAGCTGCGGCTCGCGATCGAGCTTGGTCGGCACCGCCCACTCCGCACGCAGAATCGCGCGGTGTCGCCGGACCTCGGCCTCGTCGTCGCCACCGCGATCGACATCGACCGCGAGCGCCGCTACCCGTCGATGGCGGCCATGGCCGCCGATCTGCGCGCGGTGCTCGAGGGAC
>JAGQRA010000598.1 GCA_020425885.1 Planctomycetota bacterium
ATGATGGAGCTGCGGACCTACTGCCGGCGCACCGCGCGCGCCTTCCAGCCGCGGCTGCAGCTGGCCGCCTACGCGCGCGAGACCGGGGACCGCAGGTTGGAGGCGGAGCTGCTGCAGGAGGCGGTGGAGATCGATCCGTTCGTGCGGCAGGTGCACGTCGAGTACGGCAGGTCGTGCGTGGCGCTCGAGCGCCTGCAGGACGCCGCGCGGGAGTTCGAGATGGCACTGGCGGTGCTGCCCGACATGGACCGCCGGTGGGTCGAGGATCCCGAGCGGCGGCCGCGGCTCGACGCGCCCGAGTTCCTGGAGGAGCAGGCGGCACTACGGGTCGAGCTGGCGCGCGTGCTGCTGCGGCTCGACCGCGACGAGGCGGCCCGCGAGCAGCTGGAGCGCGCGTTGCTGGATGCGCCGAAGGGCGATGCGGCTGCCGCGGCGCGCGAGCTGCTCGATCGGTAGGCCGCCGCGTCGCTCGATCGGTCGCCTCGCTTGTGACCGCCGCACGGTCGCGATACCTTGTGCGGCCCGGTCCAGGGTCGGATCGGGGCCCCCCTGGCGGCCCATGCAGTCCCTCCTCGAGTCCACCTGGCAGAACGTCGAGCCGGTGCTCCGCAGCCGGGTCGGAGCTGCCGCGTTCGAGTCGTGGCTCGCGCCGTTGCGGCCGCTGGCGATGGAGCGGGGGACCCTGCACTTCGAGGCGCCGAGCCGGCTGATCGCCGAGCGCGTCGAGCAGTTCCACCGCGCGTTGCTCGAGGCCGAGCTGTCGCGCGAGTTCGGCACCGCGATCCGGGTGTCGATCCAGGCGCGACCCGACGTGCTCGGCCGTTCCGAGCTCGAGGTCGGGCCGACGCAGCCGATCGTCGACCCGTCGAACCGCACCGCCTGGCTGGTGCTGCAGGCCCTGCGTGAGGGCCGGCCGCTGCCGGCGAACCTGTTCCTGTTCCACGGGACTCGCGGCACCGGCAAGACCTTCCTGCTGGCGGCGTGGCGAGCGATCCGCAGCCGTGGCGCGGTGCCGGCGGCGGCGCATCGCAGCGCGCAGGTCAAGTCCCCGGGCGATCGGAGCGGCAACCGGATCCGCGACCACCTCGACCAGCTCGGGCTCGGTGAGCGCGGTGCCGCCGGACTCGATCCGGTCGACGCGGCGCGCGCGATGCACGCGGGGGCTGCCGGGTCGGTTGGGTCTGTTGGGGATGCACCCGCGCAACGCCCTGCCGAGCGGCTCCGCGTTCCGCAGATCCTCGAGTTCGACGGCCCGCGGCTGATCCGGGCCTTCCAGGTGGCGATCCGCGAGCAGCGCGTCGAGGGCTTCGTCGAGGAGCTGTGCGCCGACCGCGATCTGCTGGTCGACGAGGTGCACCGACTCGCCGGCCATGAGCGCATCCAACGCGAGTTCGCGAAGGTGCTGGAGCGGCGCGCCGATCTGGTCCACCCGACCCTGCTCGCCTCGCGTCACCATCCGCACGACATCCGCGACCTGGAGCCCGGCCTCGCGACCTGGATGTTGTCGGGCTTCGTGACCCGTCTCGAGGAGCCCGGTCCCGAAGCGCGACTCGCCTACCTCCGTGCCCTCGAAGGGCCGCGTTCGCAGAACGGTCGCGCCGACGCGATCGAGCGGCTCGCGCGCGAGGTCAAGGGTGGCTACCCGGAGCTGAAGCGGGCGTGGTTGATCGACCGGCACGCCCGGCCCGAGCTGCAGCGGCACTACTTCGAACTCATCGACCCGCGCAGCACCTTCGAGCGGATCCGCGACGAGATCGTCGAGCGCTACGACGTTCCGGTCGACGAGCTGGTCGGCAGCTCGCAGCGGCGGCGCGTCAGCCACGCGCGCAAGGTGCTGAGCTGGTTGTGCGTGCAGGACGGCCTGAGCCGCGCCGAGGTCGGTCGCTACATGGGGCGGACCCGTGCCGCGATCTCCTACGCCATCAAGTCGTTGGAGAAGGACATGGACGACGATCCGGCGCTGCGCCGCGAACTCGAGGGGCTGCGGTGAGCGCCGCCGGGTCCGCACCGCGCTACGTCGTGCTGGACGGCTCCGATGGCTGCGGCAAGTCGACCCAGGCCGCGCGGCTGACCGATCGGCTGCGCAGCGCAGGCCTCGAGGTCGACCACGTCCGCGAGCCCGGCTCGACCCGCTTCGGCGAGCGCATCCGTGAGATCCTGCTCGACCCCGCGACCGGCGACCTCGATCCGCTGAGCGAGGTGCTGGCGTTCTCGGCCGCGCGGCGCGAGCTGCTGCATGCGGCGGTCGCGCCGGCGTTGGCCGCGGGCCGTTGGGTGGTCAGCGAGCGCTGCTTCGCGTCGACCTGGGTCTACCAGTGCGTCGCGGCCGGCCGCGACGACCTCGGTGAGGCGTTCCGTCGCGTCACCGAGGACGTGCACCGCGACCTGCGACCCGACGTCCTGGTGGTCCTCGATCTCGACGACGACACCCGCGAGACCCGGTTGCGCGCCGCCGGCGCTCCCGACCGCATCGAGGCGCGCGGCGCGGACTTCCAGGCCCGGGTCCGTCGCGG
>JAGQRA010000599.1 GCA_020425885.1 Planctomycetota bacterium
ATGTCGTAGGTGAGGTACAGGTTGTAGAGGTGATTCGGCGCGTTGGTCATGTTGCGGTGGTCGACCGGCGCCTCGATCGCGGCCTGTGCGAACTGGGTCCGTTCGCGCTCGGACAGCGTCACGCGTGAATCGATGAACGTCGCGTTGGCGCCGATGCCGATGCCGTCGAGCAGGTCCCAGTACTGACCGAGCTGGTGCCGGGTCTCGAACTCGAAGCCCTCGAGTCGGCCCGCCGGGAAGTTCTCGGGGGTGGTGAAGGTGAAGCCGACCGACTTCTGCACGTACTCGATCGGATCGTCGATCTCCTTGCGGAACCACGATGCCGACAGCAGGCCGCCCTGGTACGGCTCGTAGTCGGCGCGCAGGTCGTAGTTGCGCAGCAGGCTCATCTGCAGCTCCGGGTTGCCGATGAACACCGGGCCGCCGAGGTACTCCTGCTGCTGGATCGGCGTCAGCTCCTTGAAGGTCTGGCGCGCAACCGTCTTCGAGTACGAGCCGCGCAGCGTCAGGCCGTCGAGCGGTCGCGCGATCAGGCTCAGGGCCGGCAGCGCGTCGTTGCGCGAGAAGTCGACGTCGGCGTCGCCCGGATGCAGCACCGTCGGCGTGAGCGGATCGCCGGGGTTGACCGGCGTCGGGTACCAGAAGATCTCGTCGCCCTCGTCCGGGAAGTTGAGGATCGAGATGTTGGTCTTCTCCCAACGGATGCCGCCGACGAAGTTGACGGTCGACGTGATCGGCAGGTCGCACATCAGGTAGCTCGCCTTCAGGCGTTGCGTGCCGAGGTAGTTGACGTCGATGTTGGCGGCGCTGAGCGGGTGCTCCTCGTACGGGAAGTTCACCGTCCACGGCACCTCCCACGGCCCGACCGAGGACGAGTTGTCGCCGAAGTTGACGAACGACTCCTGGACGTAGTCGCGCCGGACGTCGTCGTAGAACAGGCCGGCCTTGAGGTAGCCCTCGGCGCCGGGCGCGGTCGAGAACGGCAGCTCGAGATTGAAGGCGCCCTGCTCGCTGTCCTCCTCGAGGCTCTTCCAGATGCGCTGGAAGTTGCCGAGCGAGAAGTTCACGGCCGGCTTGTAGGGCGTGTAGGAAGGATCGAGGGTGAAGCCGCTGATGCTGAAGCCCGGCGTCCACTTCGAGCCGAACTGGCGCTTGTCGGGCTCCAACGCGGCGGCCTTGCTGCGCGACAGCGACCAATCGAACTTGGGCGCGAACGACGAGCCGACGTCGAGGATGTGGCGGCCGGCGAGCTGCAGCGTCTTGGTGTCACGCTCGCGATAGCTCATCGTCTGCAGCCGCAGATAGGGCGCCGACTGGAAGTCGGCGAAGCCGTTCGAGTACGGGTTCTCGGGGTCGTAGCCCGGGTAGTAGTAGTGCTTGCCGCGGGTGTCCTCGGCCAGCACCGCGGTGTCCTCGGACGACTTGGTCTGCAACACGACGAGGCTGATCGAGTGGTTCTTGGTCTCGATGCCGGTCGTGGCCATCGTGCCCCACTGCACGGACTGCTTGCCCTTGGTGACGTCGAACAGCTCGGTCGTGAACGGCTCGCCCGGCGTCGGCGGCTCGCCGTTCCAGCGGGGCGTCATCGGTTCCCCCGGACCCTCGACCCAGTAGTTGTCGTCGACGCCGTTGCGGTACATCGAGCTGTCGCGCTCGTAGAACAGGCTCAGCAGGCCGCCGACGTTGACGCCGTCGGCGATCTCGAAGCGGCCGCCGATCGCGCCGTTGAGCTTGTAGTCGGTCGGCGACTGGTCGAACGAGGTGCCGACCGGCCCGTCCCAGCTCATCGGATCCGCATCCTCGTCCGGGGGCAGGTTCTCCCACTGGATGCGACGTTCCCAGGTGCGCGAGCGGCCGTCCCACCGCACCCCGCCACCCTCGTAGGTCAGCAGATCGCGGCCGGTGACCTGGCTGTTGTAGCCGGTCTGTCCGCCGACCTTGAAGTAGAACTTGTCGTGCGGCAGGCCCTTGAGCACGACGTTGACGGCGCCGCCCGAGGAGTCGCCTTGCTGGTCGGGCGTGAACGTCTTGCTGACCTGCAGGCTCTCGATGATCTGCGACGGGAACTGATCGAGTTCGACGGCGCGCTTGTTCTCGTCGGCGGTCGGCAGGCGCACGCCGTTCATCTGCGAGCTGACGTAGCGATCGGGCAGGCCGCGGATGACGGCCGACTTGCCGTCCTGCAGCGATGCGCCGGAGACCAGCCGCAGCGCGCTGGCGGCGTCGCTGCTGCCCGACTGGCTCATCATGTCGGCGCCGATCGAGTCCATCATCGCCGGGCTCTCGAAGCGGAGCTGCAGCAGATCGAACTCGCTGCTGCCGCCGAGCTGCAGGATGTCCTCGACGACGTACTCCTCCATGTCGGTGAAGTCGCCGGCCAGCGCGACGTCGCGCTCGGTCAGGCTGCCGGCGCGCACGACGACGTCGGTCTTGATGACGCGGACGAAGCCTTCCTTGCGGAACACCAGCGTGTAGGTGCCGGGCGGTACCTTGGCGAAGCTGTAGTTGCCCTGTTCCGAGGTCACCGTCTTCTGGTCGGTGCCGGTGATCACGACCTCGACGCCGCGCAACGGCAGGTCGAAGTCGCGGTCCTTGACGACGCCGCGGACGGATCCGACCTGCTGGGCCTGCGCGGTAGCGCAGACCCCGATCACGATCGCCGCCGGCAGCAGGCAATGCCCGCACAGGGTTCTCATCCGTTGGGTCCCTCGGTTCGCTTCGCGCCGTCGTTGCGTTCGCCTACCACGGCTCGCCGAGCCCCTTGCGCACGGCGGCGGCCTGCTCCAGCAGCGCCTCGTCCGGCTCGAAGCCGACCTTGACGATCGACAGGCAGGTCATGACGAGGTCCTCGAGGCGAGGCCGCGAGTTCCCGTTCTCGACGCACTCCGTGAGGGCGCGGCGGTAGATTGCGAGGGCGTTCGCGTCGTTGCCGAGGACGTGCCAGGCCTCGGCCACCGGGACCAGGCCGTCAGCGCGGAAGTTGCTCTGCATCTTGTCGCGCGCGTTCTCGAAATCGGCGAGGGTCTCGTCGAGCTCGGCTGCCGCCCGTGAGCGATCGCCGATCACGAACCAGGTCCTGGCGATGCGCGCCCGCATCTCCATCAGGTCCTCCTGGTACCAGCGCGCGGCCATCACCTTGCTGCTGACGTCGCCGAGCCATTCGCGGGCGCCCTTGCCGTCGCCGCCCTCGGCCGCGATCGCGATGAACTCCAGCGTGTTGGTGAAGCTGGCGAGCGGCGGCATCTTCTGCAGCGCGCCCTTGACGACGCCCTCGATGCGCAGGCGCCGGGCCTCGTCGGCGTAGTGGCGCAGGTAGAGCGCGCGGAAGATGCGGGTGACATTGAGGACGTCGTCGAGGTTGCCCGATTCGAGCACCTGCTCGAAGGCCTTGATCTGGGCCTCGAAATCCGCCGCCGGCGCATCGAGGGCCTGCTCGAGGCTCCACTCGCGCGCCTGCGAAGCATCGAGCTCCGCCGCCAGGGTCGCGGCCTTGTCGTCGTCGCCGAGGCGGCGGTAGGCCAGGGCCAGGCGGGCCCTGATCCGGTCGCGCTGCCAGGCCTGCGCGTCCTCGTCGGTGGTCAGCGACGCCATCGCGCTGTTGGCGAACTGCAGCTGTCGTTGCGCCAGCTTGTCGGTGCCCTTCTCGGCGGCCTTGACCGCCAGCTCGGCGTGGATCACGCCGCGGCGCCAGTTGCTGATGCGCGCGGCCAAGGTCTCGGCCAGCTTGTGCTGGCCGGCGGCGATGCAGGCGAGCGCGACCTCCTCCTGCATCCGGGTGCGGTTGTCGATGTGCGGGAAGTCGGGCATCCCGACGGTCGCCTCGAAGGCCAGCTCGAGCAGTCGCCGGTGAGCGGGCGGCAACGTTGCGTCGACGAAGCCGAACGTCGGCTGTTGCTGCGGTGCTGGCAGCGCCGGCGCCTGCTGGACGGTCGCTGCGACCTGCGCGGCGATCACGCCCGACAACGAGGCCGGTGAAGTGGCCGCCAAGAGCTGAAAGGAAACGAACAACAGGTCTTTACACTTCATCGAGAATTCAGGGCGAGGGGTCGTCGGGGGAGGCCGTGCGAAACTGCGGCGGGGGAGCGCGTCGGCGCTCCCCCGAGTCGGGCCGCGGAGCTCAGGTCCGCGTGACTACTGCGCGCGGCGGTAGATCGCGTTCGTCGCGGCGAGGCCGTTCGGCGTGCTGCTGTCGAAGGCCAGGGCCTGCCAGTAGAAGGGCACGCCGCTGAAGCCGGCGGGGAAGTTCGACCAGGTCAGGCTGGCGTTGCCGGAGGCGTTGCCGAACAACACGAGGGTGCCCAGGGCGCCGGGCAGCGGGGAGACCGCCGGCACCAGCGACAGGCCGGGGAAACCGTACGGCGCCAGGCTGGTGTCGTAGCGCGCCAGGCCGACGACCAGCACGCTGATCGAGAAGGCCGGCGTGTTGCTGACGTCGAAGGTCGTGCTGGTGCCGGCGGCGAG
>JAGQRA010000600.1 GCA_020425885.1 Planctomycetota bacterium
AGAACCGGGCCACGAGCAGCTGCCGATCCGCATCCGGCAGCTCGTCGAGGCGGGCGTCGAGCCAGCGTCGCTGCTCGCCGGCCGCGAGGTCGTGCCACGGCTCGTCGTGGTCGGCTTCGGCCCGGGTTTCGGCCTGGCGCTCCTCGCGGCGTCGACGACGCTGGTCGCGCCGCTCCCGATCCGTCACCGCACGCAGCACCGTGCTGCGCATCCAGGCGCCGACCGCCGCGCCGTCGTGCAGCGCCGGCATCTTGCTGGCCACGGCCAGCATCACCTCCTGCACGATGTCGAGGCAGAAGGCCTCGTCGCGCCGGCTGGCGGTGCGGGCCAGGGCCAGGGTCGGCGCGAACCAGGCGGCGTAGAAGGTCGCGAACGCGGCCTCGTCGCCGGCCGCGATCGACCGTGACAGCGCCGCGTTGCAGGCCACGTCGGCGCGGCCTTCAGGTTGCGATGGCAGTGCCACCGGATCAGCGTATCAGCGGTCCTTCTTCTCGGCCCCGCCACGCTGCGGTGCGGGATCGGCCGGCTGCTGGTTGCCGCGGGCGGACTGGGCCCGGATCAGGGCATTGGTGGCGCGCTCCTGCTGGTCGCGCTCGAGGATCTGCAGCACGTCGTGTCCGAGCGACAGCTGCTCGCGCGTGCCGCGCAGGAACAGCAACCCCGAGTCCTGGTGGTAACGCAGCTTCGGCGCCTTGGTGTCGAAGTGGCTGCTGGCCTCGATCGCCGACAGGATCGTTTCGACGCGCAGCCCCGGCACACTGGTGCGCAGGTCACCCTCGGTCAGCCGATTCAGCGACAACACGATCGTGCTCTCTTCGTCGCCGCTCGAGACCATCGTCGTCGCGCCGCCGCGATTGCGGGCGATGATCGCGAACACCGGTTCGCCGTTGCCACGCTGCTCGGTGCAGCCGATCTGGTCGGAGGACTCGGCGACCGCGCAGGCGCTGTCGAGGACCTGATCGAGACCGGCCTCCTTGATCTCCATCGCCGGCACGACCGCGTTGGCGGCCTTGGCCTGGATGACGATGTTGGCCTTCGGCTCGGCGGCCCGCACGGCGGCGACGAAGTCGGCCATGCTGCCGCCACGGAACGACATCGAAACGATCGGGGCCACCATCTTGGTCCCCCTGACCGGGGTCGTGACCACGTCCTGAGCAGAACAGACGGCGGCGAGGATCATCGGCAGCAACAGGTGGCTTCGGCGGAACATGGCTTCTCCTGAGTGGTAACTGGTCGGGGTTCGGTGGATGGACGCCACCGCCCCGCCATTCCGTCGCCGAGGGCCGAAAAAAATCGACACCCCGACGCGGTTCCACTGCGACCGCCGGCCCGGCTCGCCCTACCGGTCCTGTTCGATCTCGGCCAGGAGGGTGTCGACGGCCGCGTCCATTTTCTCTCCGCGCACGTTGGTGAAGCGGATCACGCCCTTGTGGTCGAGCACGTAGATGGTCGGCCAGCCGGTCACGGCCCATTTGGCCGGGATCGCCCCGGAGGTGCCGTCCTCGCCGCACCAGAACGAGCGCCAGGTGACCTCCATGTCCTTGGCCTCACTGCGGTAGTAGTCGATGTCCTTGTCGCTGTTGATTCCGATCAGGGCGAAAGGCTTGTCCTGCAGACGTTCCACGAGCGACCGCTCGTGAGGGATCATGGCCCGGCAAGGGCCTCACCAGAATCCCCAGAAGTCGAGCACGACGACCTTGCCGCGGTAGTCGCTGAGCTTGAAGGCCACACCATCGGGGTCGGTGCCTTCGATCTCCGGCGCGACCATGCCGATCTGCAGTCGCTCCTGCTTGAAGCGCGGCGCCGCGATGCGATCCGCGAGGTCGGTGCCGGCCGCCAGCGACTCGGCCTGGGCGAGCAGGTCGACCCCGCGCGCCTTGGTCTCGTCATCGGCTTCCTTGTCGCCACGGATCATCTGGCCGAGCAGGTACATCGCCCATGCCCGCGGCTGGGCGTTCTTGTTGTTCTCGAGGACGGCCTCGAGCATCGCCTTGGTCTCGGCGGCACCGGCCGTGCGCGGAAACAACCGGCCGCTGAACAACACCGCATCGAGCCCGGCACTGCCGACGTGGTCCTTGACGACCCGCTCGACGATCCCCTTGTGCGTGTCCGCGTCGTAGAAGTTGGCCGCGGCGTAGGCGAGGGTCTGCAGGCCCCCGTCCGCGCCCTGCTCGTCGGCCAGCTTCAGCGCCCGGGCACCGAAGGCGGCGGCGTCGGGCCGCTTCAGCACGGCGAACAAGGCATTGACCGCGTTGCGGTCCTTGGCCTCGACGGCCGCCTTGTACTCGCTGCAGTTCTGCACCGCCTTGCTCACGGCGCGGTAGGACCGGTTGGCCACCTTCCATTCGGCGACCAGGGTATCGAACTCGGACCGCGGCTTGTCGGCGTCGCCCTGCGCAGGCAGCGACAACGCCAGCAGCAGCGCGGCGAGTCCAGGCATCCTTCGATTCATGGCATTCCTCGTGCCGGAAGGCGCCGGCCTCGCGCACCGGCGTTACCGGCATGCCGGACAAGATACGCCGCCGGTCGCTAGCGACGGCAGCGGTTTTTGTCGCGACCGGCGAGCACCCCGAGCAGGGCGGCGAGACTCAGCACGTCGAGCCGGTTGTGTTCGAGGACGCGATCGACCGGCCCGCTGCCGTCCCGGATCCACGACAGGAAGGCCGCCGGCGCCTCGCTGCCCGGCAGATCGTCCTCGCGGTGCAGTCCGAGCAGCCGGTCCTCGGCGGTCCGCAACCGCGCATCCGGCCACGACCCGCCGTGCTCCCGCCGTACGATGTGATAGAGGTCGAGGTGCGGCGCCGTCAGCACCGGCGACCGGATCTTGTGCAGCGCCATCCGCACCGCGATGCGGTGGCGATCGAAGCTCTTGCCGACGTAGGTCACCGGCACCGGAAACTGCCACAGGCGGGCGGCGATGTGCTGCAGCACGGCCGCCTCCTCGCCGAAGTCGCGCAGGAACAGCTGCTCGACGACGAACTCGTCGCCGCGGAAGAAGCCGAGCCCGTAGTTGAAGACGACGGTGCCGGCGCCGCCCGACAGACCGGTGGTCTCGGTGTCGAGGAACAGGCAGCTCGAACCGTTCACGGCGGTGAACGCGCCGTCCTTGGCCAACGTCGCCAACCGCTCGCCGTCGAGTTCTCGGGCCGGCGCGAGCGGCACCCGACCGTGCTCGAACCGCGCCTGGTAGCGCAGCTCGCGGCGCCACAGCGGGCCGTGGCGCGTGACGACGACCTCGCCCACCGGCAGCTCGACCCGCGACCGCGGTCGGTCGCGCAGCCGCGCGGCGCGGTCGCGCAGGAACTCGCG
>JAGQRA010000074.1 GCA_020425885.1 Planctomycetota bacterium
CACCCTGCCGCTCGGATCGGGCTTCGTGCAGACCGCGCACGGGCGCCTGCCCGTCCCGGTGCCCGCGACCGCGGCCATACTCGAAGGCTACGCGTTCGCGGACGACGGCCTCGCCGGCGAGCGCATCACGCCGACGGGCGCCGCGATCGTCCGGCACCTGAACTGCCGGCAGCAGCGCCAGATCGGCGTGCAGAAGACCCTCCGCCACCTCGGCTACGGCTTCGGCACGAAACGCTTCCCCGGCATCAGCAACGTGCTGCGCGTCATGGCATTCGACACCGCCGCCGGCGCCGCCATCGACCTCGAGAACTCCGAGGCCGTGCAGGTCGAGTTCGACGTCGACGACCAGACCCCCGAGGATCTCGCCATCGGGCTGGACCGGCTTCGCGCGCTGCCCGGCGTGCTCGACGTCGTGCAGATGCCCGTGTTCGGCAAGAAGGGGCGGATCGCCGCGCGCGTCCAGGTCCTTGCCGAGCCGGACGCCATCGCCCGAACCGTCGAGGCGTGCTTCCTCGAGACCACGACGATCGGCCTGCGCTACCACACGGTCAACCGCCACCGGCTGCCCCGCGAGCTGAAGGTGGTCCAGGTCGGCAACCACGCCGTGCGCGTCAAGATCGCGCACCGCCCCGAGACGGTCACGGCCAAGGCCGAGAGCGACGACACGGCCCAGACCCCGGGCAGCGACCAGCGCCTGCAGATGCGCCGCGCCGCGGAGGCGGCAGGGCTGGACGCCGGCACGGAGGACCCGACATGAACGCCGTGGCCACCCCCATGGACAGGCTGGAAACCGTGCTCGCGGCGATGCCCGCGATCGCGTGTGCGGTGAGCGGCGGCGTCGACAGCCTCACGCTCGCGACCCTCGCGCATCGACGGCTGGGCGGCCGCGTCACGATGTTCCATGCCGTCTCGCCGGCGGTGCCCGACGAGGCGACACGCCGCACGCGAGCCCTCGCGACGCGCGAGGGCTGGACCCTCGAGATCCTCGACGCGGGCGAGTTCCTGAACGCGCAGTACCGCGCGAATCCGTCCAACCGCTGCTACTTCTGCAAGACGAGCCTCTACGGCGCGATCCGGCCGGCCACGACGGCCCAGATCGTGTCGGGCACGAACCTGGACGATCTCGGCGAGTACCGCCCGGGGCTCGAGGCCGCGAAGGAACACGATGTCCGTCATCCCTTCGTGGAGGCCGGCATCGACAAGGCCACGGTGCGCGCGATCGCGCGGGCGCTCGAACTGGACGACGTCGCCGAGTTGCCCTCGGCGCCTTGCCTTTCCAGCCGGATCGAGACCGGCATCGGCATCGATCCGGACATGCTCGCCTGCGTGCACGAGGTCGAGAAACTCGTCGCCGCGCGCCTGTCGCCGAAGACCGTGCGCTGCCGCGTGCGCGCGAAGGGCGTCGTGATCGAACTCGACACCGCCTCACTCGACGCGGCCGGACCGGACCGGGACGCTCTCGTGGCAGCGATCGCGGACGTCTTCCGCCGGCGCGTCTTCGACTACCCCGTGAGCTTTGCCGCCTACCGCGTCGGAAGCGCGTTCCTGCACCCGGTGAAGTTCGTTTCCGCATGAACATCCACCACGACATCAAGCTCGACTTCGAACGTCGCAAGCGCATGGGCCTGGAGGAAGCCATCCTCGCCGGCAGCAAGTCG
>JAGQRA010000008.1 GCA_020425885.1 Planctomycetota bacterium
AGGCGGTCGATGCGATCGCCGAGCACCTGCGCAAGGGTGGTCGCTTGATCTACGTCGGCGCCGGCACCTCGGGGCGGCTCGGCGTGATCGACGCCAGCGAGTGCCCGCCGACGTTCTCCTCGGATCCGCGGCAGGTCATAGGCCTGATCGCCGGCGGCCCCGGCGCGTTCCTGCGCGCGGTCGAGGGCGCCGAGGACGACCCGGCGCTGGCGGCCGATGATCTGCAGCAGCTCGATCTGACGCACAAGGATGTCGTCGTCGGCATCGCCTCGAGCGGCCGCACGCCGTACGTGCTCGGCGCCATCCGGTTCGCCGCGTCGCAGAACGCGTTGACCGTGGCCGTGACCTGCAATCCGCGCAGCAAGCTGGCCGAGATCGCGACGCTGACGATCGCCATCGACACCGGTCCCGAGGTGGTCACCGGCAGCACCCGGCTCAAGGCCGGCACCGCGACCAAGATGGTGCTCAACATGCTGAGCACGGGTGCCTTCGTCCGGCTCAACAAGACCTACGGCAATCTCATGGTCGATCTGATGGCGACCAACGACAAGCTGCGGGCGCGCAGCCTGAACATCGTCGTCTCGGCGACCGGGTGCGACCGCGAGACGGCCGAGCGGGTGCTCGGCGAATGTGACGGCGAGGTCAAGACGGCGCTGGTCGCGCTGCGCAAGGGCGTCGATGCGGCACAGGCGCGAACGATGGTGTTCCACTGCGGCGGCAGTGTGCGCGACGCGCTCGAGTCGTGACCTCGCCGCCATCGCCGCGGTCGCGTCTGCCGGCGATCGTCTACGCCCTCGGGCTGGTCTCGTTCTTCACCGACCTCGCCAGCGAGATGATCGTGCCGCTGCTGCCGGCGTTCCTCGACGACCTCGGCGGCAGCGCGGTCCAGCTCGGCGTGCTGGTCGGCATCAGCGAGCTCATCGTGGCGGCGCTGCGACTGCTCAGCGGCGCGCTGTCCGATCGGATGCGCCGCCGCAAGCCGTGGGTGGTCGGCGGCTACGCGTTGTCGTCGCTGGTCCGGCCGCTGTTCGCGCTGGTGCAGACGCCATGGCAGGCGATCGCGGTGCGCTCCGGCGACCGCATCGGCAAGGGGCTGCGCTCACCGCCGCGCGATGCCCTGATCGCCGGCGTCGTCGATCCGCGGCACCGCGGCCGCGCCTTCGGCGTCGAGATGCGGACGCTGTTCGCGCTCGCCCTCGCCCCGGGGCTCGCCGCCGTCCTCGTGCTCTGGCTGTTCGTGCGCGAGAACGGCGTCGCGCAGGCCGTCGCCGATCCGACCGCGGCGGGCGGGTCGAGCGATGGCGTGCGGCGGTTGCTGCCGTTCCTGGCCGTCGTCGCTTTCGCCGCGGTGTCGGCCTCGATCGATCTGTTCGCGATCAGGCGGGCACTGGATCTCGGTTGTGCCGTCGCACAGCTGCCGCTGCTGTGGGTGTTGCTGCACGTCGTGCGGTCGCTGTTCGCCGGCCGCTTCGGTTCCCTGTCCGATCGCCTCGGCCGCCGCGGCGTGATGACGGTGGGGCTCGGCGTGCACGCGGTGGTGCTCGGCGGTTTCGCGGTGGCCGACTCGGCGGTCTGGATGTGGCCCCTGTTCACGCTGCTCGGCCTGCATGCCGCACTGACCGAAGGGGCCGAACGCGGCTACGTCGCCGACCTCACCGGCGCCAGCAAGCACGGCGCCGCGTTCGGGGTCTACTACACCGTGCACGGGCTGGCCGCGTTCGCCGGCTCGTACGCGATCGGCGCGGCCTGGGATGGTCTCGGTGCGGCCGCGGGCTTCGGCACCGCGGCCGGGGCGGCGGTGATGGCGATGGTGCTGCTCGCGATCGTCGGTAGGCACGGGCCGCGACGGGGCGCCTGACGGCACGACGTACGTGCCGGTGACCGGCGGGTTCGGATCGCATGGCCGACGACTCTCGTTCCGCGGCCGCGGCCTTACACTGCCACAGCAATGGTGCCTGCCCCCGATCCGCGCCCGCGGCGCCGCCGCCGCTGGCCGTCGCTGTGCGCAGTGTGCGTCCTCGGAACGGCCGCATGGTTCGCGTTCGCCGACGATCGCGGCCCCAGCGGCCCGCGGCCTCTGGTCGGCGGTGTCGCGGTCAGCGGCGATGGCACGCTGCTCGAGCTTCTGATCCCGGAGCAGGTCGCCGAGTTCTACACGCAGCAGCGCGACCCGCGGCACCCGCTGCTGCACGCACCGGTCGAGGGCCGGCTGCGCATCGATGGTGGCGCAGAGCAGCGCATCGACCTGCACGCCCGCGGCAACAACAGCGCGACGCGGGCCGACAAGAGCCTGACCTTGGACCTGCGCCGCACGACCCGGATCACGCCCTTGCTGCAGCTGCAGCGTTGCTATCTGCTCAACCTGGCCTTCGACCCACACCGCATCGAGACGCGGCTGTGCACTGACTGGCTCGGTGATCTCGGGCTGTTCCCGGCGCGGACCGTGTTCGTGCGGCTCGTGGTCAACGGCGACTACCAGGGGCCCTTCCTGCTGGTCGAGCGGCCGCGCGATGCCATCCGCCGCGAGCACCGCGGCGTGGTGTCGGTGCTGCGCACGACGCGAAAGGGGCACGAGGTCCGCTGGAACCGCAAGGGCGTCGATCCACGCCTGATCCTGAAGGAACTCGAGGCAGCGCACACGGTTGGCGACGCCGACGAACGCGCGGCCCGGTTCGCGCGGCTCGTCGACGTCGAAGCGTTGTGCGGCTGGGTCGCCTTCAACAGCCTGGTGCGCAACGCCGACAGCGTCGACGAGCTGTTCCTGTTCGAGGTGCGGCGAACTGACGATGAACTCGGCCGACTCGGCCTCATGGGCTGGGACTATGACGACCTCATGAGCCCTGCGGCCCACCCCGACTTCGTCCTCGAGG
>JAGQRA010000601.1 GCA_020425885.1 Planctomycetota bacterium
TCGGTAGTGCTCGGCGAACTCGTCAGCGGTGCGCGAGTTGCCGAGGTCGCGGTCTGATGGCGAGTAGGTATAGAGCGACGCGAACGGCGGCGAGTAGACGCACAGATCGGCACTGTCGTCGGGCAACTCGGCGAGACGTTCGCACGAGTCGCCGAGCATGAGACACCAGCCCTCCCCGGATTCGTCGTCGGTCACGTACGGCTGGATGGTCACGCTGGAACCTTTCGGGCTAGTTGGGTCGACCGCACGAGCCGGTCGGTCATCTCGGATGCACTCCGCTCCTTGGCGAGCACGTTCGCCGGGACCTCGGATTCGAGGTCCGACACGACCACGTGTACGTCGACGGGGCGGGTTTGCCCGAACCGCCACGAACGCCGGATCGCCTGGTAGTACGCCTCGTACGAATCGCCGAGGCCAACGAACACCTGCTCTGCGGCATGCTGGAGGTTCAGCCCGAATCCTGCGATCGACGGCTTCGATACGAGCACCCGGATCTCACCGGCCACGAACGCCTCGATGATCTCCACCTTGCGGTCAGGCGTGAGGGTGCCGTGCAGGTTCTCGGCACCATCGACCTCTCGCGCCATAGCCTCGGCCTCATCGTTCAGGCCGCACCATGCGATCGCGGGGCGGTCATGGTCAAGCAGTTCGGCGGCGCGCTGGACGCGTTTACCCAAAGTTGCTTTGCGTGCAGCGGCGCGGCCACCGACCCCGCCGAGCGAGGTTGCGAACAACTGCCCTTCGGGGGCCGCGTTGGCTTCCACGATGTGCCCATGAACCCGCAGCGGCGGCAACTCGTAGCCGTCATCGTCGGATGGGTCGCCGGTCACGTCAGACGGGCGGCGGGCGGCGACGGCCCACTGGCACATCCACTCGTACATGGCATCGGCGGCGTGGCCCTTGAGCCGCCAGCCGTCATCGTCGTGCACGAAGAAGGCGGCGAGCATCTCCACCCTCGACATCGCACCGAGGAACTCGGCATGGTTCGCGAGCTCGGTGTGATCGTTTGGTGCCGGGGTTGCGGTGCACGCCAGGCGGTACGGGACCTTCCCCCACCGGTCGATCAGGGCCCCTCGGGTTCTGCCCTCGTGGTTCTTCAGGATCGACGACTCATCCAGCACCACCGCGCCGAACATCGACGGCTCGAAGGCATGTTGCATTTCGTAGTTGGTGATCCACAGCCCCGGACCAGTCACCTGATCCCCCGATCGGACCACGCGGGCCTCGATGCCGAGGGCTGCTGCCTCCCTCCGGGTCTGCGCTGCGATGGACAGCGGACACACGATCAATGCCGATCGGTCACCGCGCATGGCTTCGGCCCAGGCAAGCTGAATGCGCGTCTTGCCGAGGCCTGTATCTAGGAACGCCGCCGCTCGTCCGACTCGCCCCGCCCATCGCACAACCTGCTCTTGGTGGTGGAACAGCGACGATGGGAGCGCGTCAATGTCGATGCCGCCGTTGAGCGAGCCGACGCGCTTCCGCGCCAGGAACTCGGCATACGCGGTCACGACGCCTCCCCCAGCCGCTTCGCCTCCAACTCGGCGGCCAACACCCGCGACCGCTCGCGCCACTCCCGCGACGACGACACGAGGCCGTGGCAGCCGTTGAGGTTGCCGTGCCCGCAGACGTGCAGCAGCTTCGCCGGATCGTGCGGGTTCGGCCCGCGCCGGCCGTAGACGTGATCGACCTCGCGCGCCTTGCCCTGGCAGGTCGGCCCCTGGAGCTCGCACATGCCACCGGACCGCTCCTTGACGACCTTGCGTGCCTCGGCGAGCGTCCACCATCCCTCGGTGCGACGCTGGCGGTCTGAGCGGGACTGCTCGTGGGCGCGGTCGATGCGACCGACCTCGAGCACGAGCTGGTAGCGCGCCGCCTCGAACGCGTCCCAATGCTCGGGCTGCCAGTCGTCGGCGGGCAGCGCGGCGATGGTGCGGATCGCTGCCTCCAGGCGGCGGTTCATCGGTCCACCTCGGGCCATGCGGGGCACGGTCCGTCGCCGTCCTCGAAGCGGCGGCGCGCCTCGGTCCACGCCTCGGCGCGGTCTCGGCGGTCCTGGTCGCGGTCGTCGTCGGTCGGCTCACGCATCGGTGGCCTCCGGTTCGGGGAGCAGCGCCAGCAGGGCGTCGTGGTCAGCGTCGGACACCTCGTCATCGCGGCCAAGGCCCGCGCACGGCCCCGACGACCACAGGGCGGCAGCCGCCTGCTTGGCGTCCCCCTCGGACGCACCGCGCTCGAGGAATGCATCGACGAGCTCGCGCTTCACGTCGACCGCCCGGCGACCGAACTGGGCGTGCACCGCGGTGGACACCTGCCACTCCCCGCCCGCTCCGAGCACCTCGAACACGACGTGCGCGAGTGGCGCGTCATCAGGGAGGGCGATGCCCTTCTCGGGCACGTCTACGGCGAGTGACCTCGCGGCGATCAGCGTCGCTTGGTGCGGGGCTGACATGCGTACCTGGGCCGACACTGCGAACGGCGTCGACTTCTGCGCCTGCACCCGGTACTCGGTCTGTCCGGCGATCGGCGCGCCGTTGGCTCCTACCTTGGCGACCTCGCCGCTACGCGCGATCA
>JAGQRA010000075.1 GCA_020425885.1 Planctomycetota bacterium
AGCAGACCATCCGCGACGCCGTCGCCGCGGCCCGGAAGCGACGTTCGGGAGCGCCCCGGTGATCCCGTTCACGATCGTCGTCGATCCGATCGCGCGCCGTGGCGAGGTCGAACTCGTGCCGCCCGACGGCCCGTTCGCCACCGCCATGCGCGGCCTGCTTGCGCGGGCCGAGGCGCGCCGGATCCCCGATCGTGTTCTGCTCGAGCTCTACGCCTACGAGATCGTCGAACGCATGCGCGAGCACATCGCCGGCGGCGCCGACACCGTGGTCAACGTGCCGTTCTGGCCGGCGGCGATGATGCAGGCCGCCGGGGTCGAGGCGCATGCGGCGCGCGAGCTGCTCGCGATGTGGCCCACGCCGTGCCGGATCGTGCGGCGGCGAGCCGATGTCGCCGCGACGGCGGCGCGGCAGCTCGAGACCTTCGGCGTTGCGCTGTTCGAACCCGCGGCCTACGTCGCCGCCGCGCTCGAGGACGATCCGGCCACCGCCGGCCAGCGCGCGGTCGGCATGCTGCTGTGCCGAGACGATCAGGTGCTGTTGGAACGGCGGCCGCCCACCGCAGCGGTCTACGCCGATTGCCGCGACACTCCGGGCGGCAAGCTCGAAGCCGGCGAGTCGGCGCTCGACGCACTGCATCGCGAGGCCATGGAGGAACTCGACATCGCGATCATCGCCACCGCTCCGCTGGCGATCGCCTGCGAACCCGATCCGACCTCGGCCCGCCCGTTCGTGCACCACGTCTATCTCGTGACGCAATGGCGCGGTGAGCCGCGGAACCGCGAGGGCCAGCAGCTCGAGTGGCGACCGGCCTCGACGCTCGCGACCGATCCCGCCTGCAATCCGTTGCTGGCGCTGACGGCGCCGGATCTGGCGTCAGCCGGCCGGACGTGACATCTGCGCCCGGTAGATGGCGGCCATCTGTTCGGCATGATCGGCGACCGTGGTCCGGAAGTGCGGTCGGCCGGCGCGCAGCTGCGGCAGCCGCGCCGCGGCCACGACGAGGACCCGCGCCAGATCCCCGGCATCTGCGGCGGCGAAGGTCAGACCGCGTGACCCGATCCGTTCGGCCGGCGCACCGCGATCGGAGACCACGACCGGCAGCCCGAGCTGCATCGCCTCATCGACCGTGTAGCCGTAGGTCTCGACGAAGTAGGAGGGGAACACGGCGAGGTCGAAGGCCGCGAGCTCGGCGGCGATGTCGGCCAATTCGAACGTGCCGTGCAGCACCAGCGGAACCATCGCCGTCTGCTGCACCGCCGCCGCGAAGGCCGGGTCGACGAAACGGCCGTAGTGATGAACCTCGGTCGCGAACGGCAACCGCGAGCAGGCCTCGAGCAGGAGCGCGAGCCCCTTGCCCGGAACCAGCCCGCCCCAAGTGACCAGCCGCAACGGACCGTCGCCACGCGCCATGACCTTCACCGCGTTCGGGGGCACGGGCAACGGCCTGGGCGGCGGCAGATCCAGCACCTCGATCTCGACGCCGCCGAACCGCGGGATCGCCAGCAAGTGGTCGCGTTGGGCCCGCGACAGCACGAGGACACGCGCGGCGGCGGCGAGCTCGGCCGCCATGTCGCGGGTCCACGCCGCCATCGCGCTGGCCAGCGCGGCGGGGTCGAGGCCCGCCGACTCGGCAACACAGGCGGTGCAGCTCGCGAGGTCGATCTCGGGCGTGCAGAGCTCGGTGCCGCGCAGGCGGAAGAACTGCGGGCAGACGGCAAAGAAGTCGTGCAGGGTCAGGATCACCGGCAACCCCGCCGCCCGCGCGGTGCGCACGACATCGGTCGCTAGATGGTGCCAGTGGTGGACGTGCACGAGATCGCATGCCGCCGCCTCGATGGCGGGCGCCAACGACCTCGTATCGCGACCGCACTCGAGCAACATTGTCAGCGGCGGCCGCGCCGCCACTTCGACGGTGTGATCGACGCAGATCGGCGGCTCGGCTGCCGTGGCACCGGAGGCCAACACCACCGCCTCGGTGTCGAGCGGCCGCAAGGCGGCGGTCAGGGTATCGACGTAGGTTTCGATCCCCCCGCGCACCCGGCGCGGCGAGTGCGTCAAGACGTGCAGGACGCGCATCACCTCAGCCACGTCTCGGCTTCTCCATCGGCTGCAGGGGGCAGCGCATCACCCCCTTGTAGCGGTATTCGTTGGC
>JAGQRA010000602.1 GCA_020425885.1 Planctomycetota bacterium
AGTCAGCTCAAGGGCATCGGCCTGCGCGGTGGCGAGCCCGAAGCGGCGCCGGCCGCGACTGCCGCCGAAGAGGCGCCGGCCAGCGAGGACGCTGCGCCCGAAGCCGCCGAGCAGCCCGAGGAGGAGTGAGCATCACGGTGCGTTCTCGATCGATCGCCATGGCCGTCAGCCTGCTGGCGGCGGCATGCGTGACGGTCTACGAGGACGCACCGCTGATCGAATCCGGCGACCTCTCCGTTCCCGAGTTCGCGGTCGCCCAGACCATCCCGATCGCCGGGGCGGGGACGGCGCCGGCCGATCGGGTGCTGTACCAGTACTACGGCAGCATTCTCGAGCGGATGCAGGAGGCGGCCAAGGAGAGGAATGTCCAGGCCCTGTTCGCGCTGCTCGACGGCAATGAGAAGCCGAACCTGCCCGATTGGATCGCCGAGCGGCTGCGCGGCTACCGGGCCCTAGGCCACGGCCTCGCCTTCCTCGAACACGCGGCGGCACACGCCGAGATCCGACTCATCGCCGCCACGCCTGATGGCTCCGAGTTGGCCCGGCCCGCGGCGGTGACGCCGCCCACGCCATCGGTGCCGCCGATCGGTGAGCCCGTCCGGTTCGAGTTCGCGCTGCCGGCAGGTCCGAATCCGGTCGTGCTCGGCGGCGGCGACGGCGATGACCCGATCGGGTTCGCGATCGCGATGACGATCGAGGACCAGTTCGTCGATGGCAGCCGCCGCGACGTGACCAAGCAGGACTTCCACTGGCTCGATTCTGCCTTCGAGCTCTCCGGGGCAGCCGTCCTGCGGCGGCCCTATGCGCTCGAGATCCCGGCGGGGGAGGCCGTGCGCCGCAACATCCACTTGCGCATCGATCTGTTGCCGGGCTACGTGATGAGCGGCGAGTTCAGGGCGCCGGTGCAGCGGCGGGCGTTGGCGGCGACGACGGTGACGCAATGGCCAAGAGGCTACGAACCGATCGTCGCCCAACCGCTGGCCACGCTGCGCGAGGCGCTGCGTCTCGGCGACAAGGGGCACTACGCGCATGTCTTCCTCGGCGCCTCGTTCACGACCGGGCCCGACCGGGAGGCGGCCATCGATCTGCTCGCCGAGCAGGTGCGCTACGGGACTCCGCCGCAGGCGATCGTCGCGATGGCGACGCTGCGTTCGATCACCGACCTCGACATCACGGTCGGCGATCGTGAGGCCTGGCTTGCGTGGTTCGCCTCGCGCCGATAGACCGGTGCCGTGAGCTTCCTCCCCGCTGCGGAACAGCTGTCGATCCTCGAACGCGGCGTGGTCGACCTCGTCGATCGCGCCGACCTGCTCGCCCGGCTCGAGGCGAGCCGGGCCGAGAACCGACCGTTGCGCGTCAAGTTCGGCATCGACCCGAGTTCTCCCGACATCCACTTCGGCCACACCGTGCCGCTGCGCAAGCTCGGCGACTTCCAGCGCCTCGGCCACACGGTCATCGTGCTGTGGGGGACGGCGACGGCGATGATCGGCGACCCGACCGGGCGCAACAAGACGAGGCCGCCACTCACCCGCGAGCAGGTCGAGGCCAACAAGCAGACCTACCGCGATCAGATCGGCGTCTGCCTCGACGTCGGTGCGATCGAGGAGCGTGAGAACGGCGAGTGGTTCCAGCGGCAGTCGTTCATGGACTGCGTCACGCTGGCCAGTCGCTACACCGTCGCGCGCATGCTCGAGCGTGACGACTTCCACAAGCGCCACCGGGAGCAGAAGCCGATCGCGATCCAGGAATTCCTCTACCCGCTGCTGCAGGGTTGGGACTCGGTCGAGCTGCGCAGCGATGTCGAGATCGGCGGCAGCGATCAGCTGTTCAACCTGCTGGTCGGCCGCGACCTCCAGGGCCAGTGCGAGCAGAAGGCGCAGGTCTGCATGACCATGCCGTTGCTGGTCGGACTCGATGGCAGCCAGAAGATGTCGAAGTCGCTCGGCAACTACATCGGCGTCGCCGAGTCGGCGAGCGCCCAGTTCGGCAAGGTCATGAAGGTGCCCAATGCGCTGCTCGAGCTGTGGTTCACGCTGCTCTCCGACGAGCCGCGCGAGCGCATCGAGGCGTTGATCGGAAACCCGCTCGAGGCCAAGTTCGCGCTCGCCGACATCCTGGTCGCGCGCTACCACGGCGCCGAAGCGGCCAGGGCGGCGCGCGAGGAGTTCGATCGCGTGCACCAGCAGGGTGGCGTGCCCGACGATCTGCCCGAGTTCGCGGTCGCACCCGAGCTGATGCGGGACGGCACGATCTGGTTGCCGGCCGCCCTCACGTTGGCCGGGATCGCCTCCTCCAACAGCGATGGCCGCCGGCTGGTCAAGGGCGGCGGGGTCCGGGTCGACGGGGTCGTCGTGAAGGATGACAAGTACGGGCTCCCCGCCGGCAGATTCGTGCTGCAGGTCGGCAAGAGCAAGGCGGCCGTCGTGGTCGTGCCGGAGTAGCGTCTCGGCCGCCTCCGCCCCGGGGCGGGAGTGTTGCTCCGGTTGCGCCGTCGTGGTCGAACGCGCGCCGCGTCACGCATCGCGATGGCGGGCAGCGGCTTCGGCAGGCCGCTTACGCACGGATGCCGCGAAAGCCGATGGTCGGCGATGGCGACGTGGCGCTACGATGGCGAGACGATGGTTGCTCTGCGCCGAGGCAGAGGCGAGGTGGTGCGGCAAGGCAATGACAGCTAGTACTGGCGAGACGATCGGTGACGCGGTGTCCGTGGCGAGGCTCGGCCGGCTGCGGCGCCTGCTCGGGTGTCTGCTGCTGTGCTGGTGTCTGGCCCCGCTCGGCGCCGCCACCCAGCAGGAGAACGGTCACCAGCAGGATGTGAGTCCGGAGCGGATCGCCAAGCTGCACGACATGCTCGCGCAGCCCGGCGCCGATGGCCGCGATGCGCGCGAGACCGCGGTCGAGCAGTTGCTGGCGATGCCGTCGGTCGCGGCCCACCGCGAGCTGACGCGGGTGTTGGCGCGCAACGAAGACGGTGACGATCTGCGTCTGACCATCCTGCATGCCCTCGCCCGGCACCTGGTCGGCATCGATGCCTCGCGCTTCGGTGGCGCCGACGCGGCCACGCGGCTGCAGATCGTCGCGTCGTATCTGAGCGTGACTTCGCGGTGGTGGCTCGACGCCGGCGGCCCCGAGCCGTCGCGCGAGGCGCTGCGACAGGCGGCGTTGCCGGCGCTGCAACGCATCGCCGTTCGCGAGGTCGAGCAGTGCCTGCGATCGCTGCTGACCCAGTGCGACGCCGTGTCCAAGATCGCACTCTTCGGCTGCCTTGCCGACCTGCAGCACCTCTATCTGAGCCAGCTCCTGGCCGATTACCTCGAAGACGAGGACGCCGCCGTTCGGGCCGCAGCCCGCCGTTCGTTGCGCCTGCTCACCTTCCACGAGAAGGAATTCACGACCCGGGCCGAGTTCGCGCAGTGGTTCGAGCAGAACGGGCAGGTGCGCTATGTCGACCTCGCGCAGCGCGCCGCCCGCGCTGCGTCGCAGCGGACCGACGAGGTCTTCGCCCTGCTCGACGAGGCCCGCATCGCCCGCTCGCGGGACGTCGTCAAGGCGCACGTATCCTCGGTGCCGGGGATCGACTGGGCCGCGATCCAGAAGGAGACGCTGGTTCCCGATCCCGCTTTCCTGCAGGCATGTCTGCAGGTCCTGCAGGAGGCGCTGCCGACATCTCCGGCTGTCGACGACGCGTCGCCGGCCAGGCAGGCGTTCTGTCGCTCGCTGCTCGATCGCTGGCGGGCGACGCCGGTGGAGGACTCCGGGCTGCGCGCGCGGTTGCTCGAGGTCGCCGCCTACACCGCCCGCACCGACGAGGCCGACCTCGCTGCCGAGGTCCAGGGCTTGCTGATCTCTCGCCTCTCGAGTCCCGATCGGGCCGAGCAGCTGGCGTCGTTGCGGGGCCTGCGGCGCTTCCCATCGGACGAGGCCCGCGCCGCGGTCGTCGGTCGCGCCCAGGTCGCCGCCAACAAGGGAGCCAGCGAGATCGAGTTCCTGCAGACGGCCATCGCGACCATGGCGTCGCGCACGACCCCGAGCTGGTCGGCGCCTTTGCCGACGGCTCCCGACAAGAGCGAGTGGCTGGCCCTGATCCAGACGGTCTGCGGCAAGGCCGAGCTCGTCGACCTGCGTGACGCTGCGCTGGATCTGGCGATGACCATGGATTCCCGCAACGAACGCCTGCCCGAGGTGTTCGATCTGCTGCTGAGCCTGATGCAGGACACCGGCCAGAGCGTCGCCTTGCGCAACAAGTGCGTGATCCACCTGCAGCCGTGGAAGAACCCGCTGCGGGCCTCCGCCTGGGTCGCCGCACTGCACCGTCTGCTCGGTGACCAGGATGCGACCCTGCGCGTGAAGGCTGCCCAGGCCATCGGTCAGCTCGTCAACGTCGATGACGCGCGTGAGCGCAAGGACGAGTGGCTGACGACTTCGATCGATGTTCTGCGGCGTCAGCTCGCCACCGAGAAGAACCCGCGCGTGTTCGAGTTCCTCGTCGAGAGCATGATCCAGTGCGGCTCCGAGCCGCAGATGCCGGGCAAGGCGATCGCCGCCGTCAACGGCGCCCTCGAAGCACTGGGATCACCGGTGCCCGAGGACCAGAAGCCGCGCCAGACCAAACTGCTGAACGCGCTGATCCAGATCGCGAGCGATCCCGATGCCAAGAACGGCATCTGGCTCGACGCCTGCGAACAGCTGCTCGCCTCCGGCAACCCGCGACCATTGCGTCTGCTGCTCGATGAGAAGCACTCCGCGGTGGACATGGCCAGGGACGTCTCAAACCCCGATCCCGTCGTGGCCGGCAGAGCCCGTCAGGCGATGCAGATCCTGATCCGGACCGCGCTGCTCAAGCCGGCCAGCGAACCGTGGAAGGCTCGGTTGCCCGAGGCCCACAACGTCAAGATCGCGTTCACCAAGCTCGAACCGTACCCCGAGTCACAGCTCGACGAACCCGTTCACCGTGTCCTGCGACTCGAGGTCGAACTCGCTACCGAGGCCTACACCCAGGTTCTCGAGAAGGCCAACGCCTGGCTCACCAACAACGATCCCGCTGCCGCGGCCCCCGGCGGGACGCCGTGGACGGCGCGGCAGAAGGACCGGGTCCGCTTGCTGGCGGCCGAGGCCCAACTCGGCCAACGCCAGCCCGGCCTCGCCGTCGCCCTGCTGCGCCAGTGCGACCCGAACCGGCAGATGGATACGCGCGAACTCGATCTCGTCAGTCGCATCGCCAAGGCGCTACCGCCCACCGAGGCCGCGGAAGCCCTGGCCCTGCTCGACCGCGTCCGCAAGGCGACGCCCGCCGATGATCCTGCCTTCCCGGCGCGCCTCATGGATTGGGCCATGAGTCGTCTCGGATCGGGCGCCGATGCCCGTGCCGAAGTCTGGGCCGCGGTCGAGCCGCACGCCGCGTTGTTCATGGCGCAGGACTGCAAGAAGGAGCTGCGCGAAGCCTTCGAACGGCTGCGCGACGAGCACTGAGAAAAGGCTTGTTGTCTGCGAAGGTGTGGCTATCGTGTCCGGCCCTGACGCGGGGTGGAGCAGCCCGGTAGCTCGTCGGGCTCATAACCCGAAGGTCGCAGGTTCGAATCCTGCCCCCGCTACCAGTCAAGAACGGATGGACGCCCCTGGGTCGCAAGGCCTGGGGGCGCTGTCTTGTACGGGGTGTCGCAAGGGTGGTGGACGGCGGCGGATGTGGCGGTGGGGGTGGTCGCGGGTGCCGGGGTGGCGGTCAGCGGCGTCCTATCCGCAAAGTTGGCCGAGGTGATTCCGGGCCGAAGTCAGGCATCGGACGGTGCCTTCGATCGATGGGCGTGCGCGAGGCTTCGGCCGAGATCGCAGACCGGTGGCCCGGATCGGTGCGTGGAGCCAGGGATTGTCGCGACGACGTTGGCCGTCAGGCCGCGTAGCGGTAGCTGCGGAGCAGCCCGCCAAGTCGCTCGTCGGCGATGACCTCGCCATCCGCTGGCGGCTCACCTGAGGGAGGCGTGATCAGTTCGTTGCCGATCCCCTGATGCGGGCGGTCGCGGTGGTAATGCGTGACATACTCGGCGAGCACCCGCCGCAGGTGCCGCTCACCGAACAGGATCATCCGGTTCAGGCACTCCGACTTCACCGACTGCACCCATCGCTCGGCGAACGCATTCATGTCAGGAGCCTGGTAGGCCGTCGGCACGAGGCGCACACCCGCGTCTTCGATGATGCGACGGAACTGCTCGGTGAACTTGGTGTCGCGGTCGAGGATCAGGAACCGCTTGCCGCGCAGGAAGCCGTCGACCGGGTCGGTCAGGTTGCGCGCGACCTGGGCCATGAACTCGGCGTTCGGGTTCGTGGTGACGCCGGCGATCTCGACCGCCCTGGTGGCGTGGTGGATGACGAACAGCACGTAGTGCGTCAGCAGTCCGCGCGCGGTCCAGACGTCGACCGTGAAGAAGTCGGTAGCGGCGATCACCTCGGCGTTCCCCCGGAGGAACGTGCGCCAACTCGTCGGGCGCTCCGGGCTCGGTGGCACACCCGAGTCCTTCAGCGCCTTGGCAATCGTGGTGCGGGCGACGTGGTGCCCGAGCTTCTTCATCTCGCCCTGGATCCGACAGTAGCCCCAGCTCGAGTTCTCGGTCGCCATCCGCACGATCAGCTTCCGGATCGTCTTCATCAGTCCGGGGCGACCGACACGCGGCCCGTGCGGGTAGGTGTGCTTCGCAGCGATCAGCCGACGGTGCCACCGCAGGATGGTGTCGGGCGTGACGATCGTCGCGACCTGGCCGAGCATCTTGCGGCCGATGACCTTGCCCCTGGCGGCGAGCCGGCGCCGCTGGTCGTCTGTCAGCCGGAGCCGACGATCGCCGAGTTGTTCCCGGAGCACTCGGTTCTCCTCGATGACATAGGCGATTGCCTTGGCCTGCTGCCGGTTCACGAAGCCAGCGACGGTGGCGAGGAGGAAGCGGAGCGGGGCCATGTTGGGCATCGGGCCGGGATCGTGGGCGTGATCCGGCGTCGACGTAAGTAATTGGCGGCCAGCGCGGACGAGTTTTCGGACAGGACGAGGGGCGAAGCACACGTTCGACGCGGCAGAGTCGGTGCCCGCCGAGCTGCTCGCGCAGCACGCGGTTCTCCTCGACCAGATAGGCGATGGCTCTGGCCTGTTCGCGGCTCACGAAACCGGCGAAGGCAACGAGGAGGCAGCGGAGCGGGCTGATTCCGGGCATGCGGCGCGCGGTCATCTTCGACGCAGTCTTCGCTGTCCACCCGGAGCTGAGATCGGAGCTACGGTTCCCAGCCGGAGCGCGGATTCCACCTCGATGGTGTCGCCTTGCCGCGCAGCGCGTCGGCGAGTGGCCGAAGGAAGCGCATCAACTCGTTGCCGATGGCCGTGAACGTCTCCTCGTCAATCCCCGCGGTGCGGCAGTAGGCGCGCCAACGTTGGCCGAGTCCTTCGTCGTCGTAGAACGTCGGCTCGAAAACCTCGTCGAGGTCGGCGAGATCGGCGCGGCGCCGCTCGAAGGTCGCCTGGACCGCTTGACTCAGCAAGTCGCCGTCGAACTCGCGGCGTCTGGCGAACGTGGTCAGGTCGCGGAAGTCCTTCATGCGGCTGTTGCCGTGCCCGAGACGGACGATGGCTTCGAACTTCTCGGCGACGACCGTCTCGATGGGGTAGGTGCGCAGGCGGGGTGCAGGTAGGGGCAGCAGGGTCGGAAAGTCCTGTTCGCACGGCCTCGGTGTGATGACATC
>JAGQRA010000076.1 GCA_020425885.1 Planctomycetota bacterium
AGGGCTGCGCGCACGACCCGGCCGGCCGTCGCCGTCGCCAGGGCGCGGGCGGGATCGGTCTCGAGGCTGCCGATGCTCGTCAGCAGGCGGCGACCGTCGGCGGAGAAGGCCACCGAACTTCCGACCCCGGCGCGGTCGAGCAGCAGTTCGCCGGTGCGGTGGCGCAGTTGCAGCTGGTTGCCGACGACCGCCGCCAGGCGATCCCCCGACGGTGACCAGGCCAGCGACTGCACCCGCATCGGGTCGTGCATGAACTCGCGTGCGATGTATCCCGAGGCGATGTCGATGAGCAGCAGCCTTCCCGACCAGGTGCCGACCGCGACCGACTCGCCGCGCGGATCGACGGCGAGCGACCACACCGGATCGCTGCATTCGCCGACGAACTCGCGGCGGACGGTGAGATCGTCCGCCGCGAGTTCGAACACGCGACCGTCCTGACCGCCGGTGTAGACCCTGCTGCCATCGGGGTGATAACCGAGACAGGTGACGAGCCTGGAGTGCGGCGAGGCGGTCGCGAGTCGGTTGCCGTTCGCGTCCCAGATCCGTACGCAGCTGCCGATGCTGCCCGCGCATGCTTCCTCGGGAACCCGCACCCGCAGGCTGCTGCGTCCGCCGGCGAACAGTCTTCCGGGCGTGTCCCGAGTCGCGCCGAGCGCGGCGGCGAGCTGCCGGCCGTCGGGACGGAACGCGAGGGCGTTTACCCCCCAGGTCGCATCGCCGAGGTCGACCTCGGCGCCGCCGTCGAGGTCGTAGAGCGTGATCCGCGAGGTCGACAGCGCTGCGGAGTCGATACCGACGATGGCGTCGTCGGCGCTGGCGCCGACCGCGAGCCGTGAACCGTCGGCCGAGAAGGCGAAGGTGTCACCCGGGAACACGCGCACCGGCAGGCCGTCCTCGCCATCGATCATCAGCACGGCAGCCGGCGGATCGCCGACGCTGGCTCCGCGTTGTCGAATCGCGGCCACGGCCCCACGGGTGCCGGCCGGGCTGCAGCCGACAGTGAAGGCCTCGACGGGCGCCGTCAGCGGCAACAGGCCATCATCGAAGTCCTGCGGCCATTCGACCAGTTCGTGCCCGCCGCCGGGGACCGCCAACACCGTCCCCGACTCCGCGCCGCAGTGCAGGGTCCGGGTCTGGATGATGGCGTGGATCCGGCTGGCCTGATCGGGTGCTCCGGCCAAGCTGACCCGCACCTGGCGTGGACCCGCGGTCACGATCCGGCCGGTGCTGCCGGCGAAGGTGACGACTTCGGCGCCCTCGGCCACGGCGGTGACCGTGGCCGCGAAGGCCCTGCTGCCGCGGTCCCAGATTCGAACCGAACCCGAGTCCAGGATCGCGAGCTGGTCGCCGGCGGGCGAGAACCCGATCGCCTTCGGTGCCCGGCATTCGAGCCGGATCGGTTCCGGGCTCGCCGCATCCCACCACCACACCGAGGCCGGTTCCGGCTCCGGGTCAGCCTGCCATGGGGCCATCAACATCGCCGCGCGCGATCCGTCCGCGGCGATCGTCAAGGTCCTGAACGAACTGGCTCCGGAAGGTGCGGACCAACTGCGTTCGGTTGCCGAGGCGAAGTCCAGCAGGGTCACCGTGCCGAAGTGGCCGCCGTACATCACGACCTGGGCGGTTCGACTCGCGGTCGTCAGTGCGGCCGGACCATCGACGCGCCGGCGCTGCAGTTCCGCGCCGCTCTCGCGATCCAGCACCACGAGCCAGTGGTTGCCATCGTTCTCCCGATAACCGATCAGCCGGTGGCCATCGCCGGAGAGGAAGCGGCCGCTCCCCACCTGCAGCGCGAACGCCTTCCGCGTGCCGGTCGACCGGTCCACCACGGCGATGCCGGTGTCGGTCTCGAAGGCGACGAAACGTCCGTCGTCCGACAACGACACCTGACCGAATGCCCGATAACCCAGAAGCGGCGTGCGTGATGTGGCCGGATCGAGGCGCAGCTGCAGGTGATGCCATTCGAAGCCGCGCCTGCCCGGCTCGCAGTCCTGCAGCGCGCGCCGGGCGTCTTCGAGCATCCCGGCTTCGAGGCCCCGCTGCGCCTCCCGGATCCGGAACGCGTAGGCGAGATCGGCATTGCGCTCGGCAAGTGACTGCGCCTGCTGCAGCGATTCCTGCAGCGATGCCGCGTGTTCGCGCTGCTCCTGCTCGCGCATCGAGGCTACCTGCGCGGTGACCCCCGCGTTGTGTTGCTCGCGCCACAGCCAACCGCCACCGAGCCCGGTCGCGACGACGAGGGCCGCCGCCACGGTGACCACGACCGCGCGGTTGCGGCGAACGAAGCTCTTCAGCTCTGGCCACGTGCCGATGGCGAAGGCCTGGACCACGCGATCGTCGAGGAATGCGCGCAGATCGTCGGCGAGCGCGATCATCGTGGCGTAGCGCTGCTTCGGGTCTCTCGCCATCGCCTTGTCAACGATCGCCACGAGCGCCGCCGGCACCCGCGCGCCCGCCACGAGCGGCCGCGGCGGTCCCTGCAGCACGAGGTCGAGCACCGTTCGCGCCGTCATGTGGGTGCCGGCGCGACCGTAGGGCGGCAGCCCGGCGAGCAACTCGTAGAGCATGGCGCCGACGCTGTAGACATCGGCGGGCGGACCGACCTCGTCGATGCGCCCCGCGGCCTGCTCGGGTGGCATGTACCACGGTGTGCCGAGGATGGCCCCGTCCATCGTCACCAGGGCCTCCTCGGGAGTCTCCGTCGCCTTCTGCGCGCGGGCGCCCACGACCTTGCTCACGGCCGCTTCGGGTTGCACGCGCAGGTCGCGGCGATCCGGCATCTGCAGCGATCGGGCCAGCCCCCAGTCCATGACGAACACCTCGCCGAAACGACCGATCATCACGTTCGCCGGCTTGAGGTCACGATGGACGATGCGCTTGTCGTGCGCATACGCCATCGCCTCGCAGACGCGAACCAGCAGGTGCAGCACGCGCTCGACGGTCCAGCCGTGTTCGCCGGCCGCGACGCGCGCGAGCCCGGCCTTGAGGCTCTCGCCGCGTACCAGCTTCATCGTGAAGTAGACGCGATCGCGATCGTCGAGGCCGATCTCGTGCACGGGCACGATCGCCGGATGATCGAGTTGGGCCTGGAACAGCGCCTCGTCGAGGAAGCGGCCGAGGGTCGCATCGTCGACCGGCCGCGCGGCCGCGTCGGCAGCTCCATCGCGGTCGCGGATGCGCTTCAGGGCCAGCGCGCGCCGCGTCACGGTATCCTCGACGCGCAGGATCTGGCCCTGACCACCGGCGCCCACCTCGCCGGTGACGAGGTAGCGCCGATAGTCGGGACCGACACGGCGCAGTCCGGCGAGGAACGATTGCCATGATGTGCCGCCGACGAGCTGCTCGACGAGCTGGTCGCCGAGCTGGTCCGCGGGGAACGCCGCGACCGCCGCGACGTCGAAGCGATCGCGCACCGCCGCGGAGTCCTCGTCACACGCCAGCAGGGCGAGCACCTCGTCGACCAGCGCTGTGTCGCCTGCTGTCCGGGCGCGAAGCTCGGCCTCGCGGGCCTCGGGCGCCAGATCCCGGACGGCCGAGAACAGCTCCCTGAGCTTCTGCAGCCTGTCGGGGTCAGGATTCACCATCGGGTCTCGTGCGGCGGCGGCCATGATGGACGACGCGAAGCGTGAATCCAAACCGTCTCGGCCGAGAGGGGCGAACTGGCGTCGGGGCGGCGCGGCAGTCGTCCCGAATCGGGATTCTCGGCGGACGTCTTCAGCCGGACTCCTCAGGCCCGTCGAAAATGGCCCAGTGTCAGCCCAGTTCGCCTCGGGTAACAGTGCGCATCCTCCGCTCGCGACGATCACCTCGCCCGCGGCGCGCGAGGCGTTGGTGCGCTGGCTGGTGGGCAGCACCTCCTATGCGATCATCACCGTCGATCGCGACGGCACGATCACGTCGGTCGACGAGAACACCGGGAACATGCTCGGCTACCCGACCGGTGAGCTGATCGGCGCGACGCCGATGGTCTTCCACCTCGAGCTCGAGGTCGACAGGCTGGCCGACGAGCTGCGCGGTCACGGCATCGACTCGGCCGGTGGCGTCGCGACCTTGATGGCCGCCGCCACGCGCAACCAGGCCCGCGAGCGCGAGCGGACCTTCGTCACCCGGGACGGGAGGCGGTTCCCGGTCCTCGTCGCCTGGCTGCCGATGACGGCAGCCGATGGCTCGCTGCTGGGGTACACGGTCGTCGCAAGGACATCTCACCGCGTCGTGCCGCCGAAGAACGGTTCCGCGTGCTGTTCGAGTACTCGACCGATGCCCATCTGGTGTTCGACGAGACCGGCATCATCGACTGCAACAACGCCGCGATCGAGATGCTGCGCTGCAAGGACAAGCAGCAGGTGCTCGCGCTGCATCCCGCCGAGCTGTCGCCCGAACTCCAGCCCGACGGCCGTCGCTCGATGGAGAAGTGCATCGAGATGGACGGCATCGCGCGGCAACGCGGCTACCACCGCTTCGAATGGACGCACCGCCGTCTCGACGGCGAGGAGTTCCCGGTCGAGGTCACCCTCAACCCGGTGACGCTGAGCGGCAAGGACGCCCTGCTCGTCGTCTGGCACGACATCACCGAGCGCAAGTACGTCGAGAACCGACGCGAGCGGCAGCTGCGGCGCATGGTCGCCGATCTGCAGGAGTCCAAGGCCGCGCTCGAAGGGGCGATCGGCAAGGCCAGGCAGATGGCCGAGGCCGCGGCGCGCGCGAATCAGGCCAAGGACGAGTTCCTCGCCAACATGAGCCACGAGATCCGGACGCCGATGAACGGCATCCTCGGCATGGCCGAGCTGCTGCTCGACACCGAGCTGGGCGTCGAACAGCGGGGCTACGTGAGCGACATGCGCACCTCGGCGACGGCGCTGCTGACGATCATCAACGATATCCTCGACATCTCGAAGATCGAGGCGGGCAAGCTGATCCTCGAGCCGATCCCGTTCGACCTCTACCACGCCGGCCGCGAGGTGGTCGCCTTCCTGCGCAAGCAGGCCGACGCCAAGGCCCTCGCGGTCGAGTGGCAGGTGGGTGACGACGTACCCCGCTTCGTCGTCGGTGATCCTGGTCGTATCCGCCAGATCCTGATCAACCTGCTCGCCAACGCCATCAAGTTCACCGCGGAGGGTGGGGTCGGCCTGCGCATCGAGCGCGTGGGCGGCGCGAACGACACGCCCGAGCTCAGGTTCACGGTCACCGACACCGGCATCGGGATCACTGACCAGCAGATCGAGAAGCTGTTCGACAAGTTCGTGCAGGCCGACGCCTCGACCACGCGCCGCTTCGGCGGCACGGGCCTCGGTCTGGCGATCTGCCGCCAGCTGGTCGACCTGATGGGCGGCAGGATCGGCGTCGACAGCGAGCTCGGCATCGGCACCAAGGTGTGGTTCGTGATTCCGCTTCCGGTCGCGGCCGATGCTCCAGGCCGGGCTGCCGACGAGCCGGTCGAGCTTTCGCGGCTGCCATCGCGTCCCGAGGTGTTGCTGGCCGAAGACAACGCGGTCAACCAACGCGTCGCCGTCCAGATGCTCGAGAGAATCGGCTGCGACGTCACGCTCGCGGCCAATGGTGAGGAGGCCCTCGGCCTGCTGGCGGGGAGATGCTTCGACGTCGTGCTC
Organism: Planctomycetota bacterium; assembly: GCA_020425885.1. Next base: position 5,607 of record JAGQRA010000076.1, read on the forward strand.
ATGGATTGTCAGATGCCGGTCATGGACGGCTTCGAGGCCACGCGTCGCATCCGCCGGCTGGGCGTGCCGTGGAGCGACGTGCCGATCATGGCGCTGACCGCCAACGCCATGGCCACCGATCGACAGCGCTGCCTCGATGCCGGCATGGACGACCACCTGACGAAGCCGATCAGGCTCGCGGTGCTGCACGAGGCGTTGCACCGTTGGTGTGGCCATGCAGGCGATCAGACCACGGCGGAATCCGAGCGCGATGGGGGGGCGTCCACCGCTGCCCGCCGCGCAGTGTCGCCGACGCCGCCGCGGTGAGGTGGACGAACGTGAAGCGGCGCGGGTAGCGCTGCAGCTCGGCCACTGCGCGGCATCGGGCCATACGGGTTGGCATTCGGCCCGCTAGACTCCGTCAATGCGAACCGCCCTCGCATTCGTGCTCGGCTCCTGTGCCGCGACCGTCCTCGCGCAAGATCCGACTCCCGATCTCGACGACGCCTTCGCCGCGGCGCAGCCGCCCGCGGCCGAGGCACGTTGGACCCTCGTTCCGTGGCGGCACTCGCTGACCGAGGCGCTGGTCGAGGCGCGTCGCGAACGCAAGCCGGTCTATCTGTTCGTCAACGACGGCGACGTCGAGTCCGGCCGCTGTTGAGCCGGCGGCGTCGCCGTGAGGGCAGGTCTGCTCTCCGAGCCGCCGGTGATCGCCGCCTTGCGCGAGCTGTTCGTGCCCGTGCATCTGAGCGCCCTCAACACGCCGCACTGCCTGCGCGATCCGCGCGACGCGGCGCTGCTGCGGGCCAGCATCCATGACGACACTGACGACTTCGACGGCGGCGAGCGCGAGGCGTTCGTGCTTCCCGACGGCGCCATGCAGCGGGTGTTCCTGAGCCTGCACGGTCGCGATGGCAACGACCTGGCGACGCGGGCCTCGCACTACACGGCGGCGGCGCGGCGCGACGACTCGGTCACGCGCATGTTCCGCCTTCACGGTGCCGAGGCGTTGCGGGCCGTCCACGGCGAGCTGCCGGACCGCTGGCGCGAGCTGTGGGCGGGTGGCGATGACGCGGTCGCGGCCGCAGCCGCGGAGCCGCCACGGTGGCCGCAGCCCGGGCCGGGCACCGCGGGATTGCGCGTGTTCGTGCGCAACAGCTATCGCCAGTACGACGATCTTCACGGCTGCCAGCTCGCGATCCCGTCGCTGCCACAGCTGGCCGACTGGCTGCGACCGTTGACGCGCGGTGAACGGCGGGCGGCGATGCCGCGCGAGCTGTTCGTGGCACTGGCGCGCGCGATCGTGCCGCGCGGCATGGTCGACACCGAGCTCGCCGAGACGTCGATCGAAGGCTCGTTCGTGCTCGTCGTCGACGTTGCGGGTGATGGGCGGCTCGATGGCCATGTCGAGGGCCGGTTCGAACTGCGGCCGCAGGCCAAGGGAGAGGTCGCCAAGCGCCTCAACGCCGCGTGCCTGTTCCGTTCCAGTGGACGCTTCGCCGGCAGCTTCGGGTTCGATGTCGCAGCGGCCTCGCTGGCCGCGCTACGGGCGGTCGCGGTCGATGTCGACTTCGCCTGGCTGCCGGGCTACGGCCGGCGTGCCGGCGAACTCGAGCCCTGGGAGTGCGCGCCGTGGCACCGCGTCGCCGTCGAATGGGCCCGCACTTCCTTGTGAGCGGGGCCCCTTGCCGGCAATCCTCGGCTCGTCAGCTGCCGATCTCATGCGCGCGTAGTCGCTCGTGGTCACGCCGAGGCTGTTGGCGCCAGCGTCCACGCAGGCCCACTGCGCGTAGATGCGGGTGCCGTAGTAGGCCGCGCTGTTCGGGATCGCGAACGGCATCACCGCGCCACCGGCGGTATCGGTCACGGTCGGGACCAAGGCCAACGGGTTGACGTATTGCCAGCAGCCGGGGGCGCCGAAGTTGCCGAGGTCGAGCGGCAGCGGGAAACCGTTGCCGAAGCCCAGCACGAAGAAGGCGAGACCGTTGGCCGGGGCGCTGGCGAGGTCGAGGTTGACCGTCTGTCCGAGCTGCGGCGTGCCGCTGATGACCATGGTCGGCTGCAGCGAGTTGGAGCCGGTGCAGCCGTCGCCGAACGTCGACAGCCGCGCGGTGAGCATGCCGATCTCCATCTTCTGCGCCGTGGTGCCGCTGTAGGTTCCGGTCGCCGGCGGCGTGCCGGTCCAGCCGAGGGCGTAGACGCGCGGGTGTGTGCTCGAGCGGTGGAAGCCGGCGGGCGACAGGCTCTGGTTGGCGATGATCTGGATCACCAGGTCGCTGGTGCCGTCGTAGACGAAGTAGTCCTGCAGACCGATCTCCATCCAGTTGCCCGCCGTGGTGTGCCAGACGTGGTTGTTGAGGTCGAGGACCGTGACCGCAGCGCTGGTCAGGTTGTTGGCGAACGTCGACGACAGCGTCGTGTTCGCCGGGGCGTGGTCGAGGATCACCTGCAGCGACGTGAACCGCGACTTGCCGGTGCCGCAGGCGGCGAAGCCGAGTCCGGTGATCACGTTCGGCACGTTGCCGAGCTCGTTCGCCCGGACGATCTGCTGCGTGATGCAGGTGTAGAACGAGCTGGTCGTCGTCGTGCTGCCGAACGGAATGACGTTGCACGTGCCTGAGCCCGCCAGGTTGTCGGGGATGTAGTAGTTCTGGGCGCAGAGTCCGGAACCGAGAAGAGACGCCGCGAGGAGTAGGGAGCGCATCGGCGCAGTATGCATCGCGGCGTGCAGTCGACCGTCCCGAACGATGTCACAATTCCACACCTTCGTCGACGGGGCCGGCGACCCGCACGAGCGGAATCGCCGTCGCCATCGATCCGGCGCATCGCCGAGCTGCCACCCGGCGACGATGGCAGCAGGATGGCGACCGACCGCGCCCATCGGTCGATATGTGGCGGCGTGCCTCACGGTTCGGTCTCATCTATGCTCTCCGCCTTGGCGCCACCGGACGAACTCGACACCGACGAACTGCTGCGGCGGTTCCTGCCCGGGCTGCGCGGCTTCCTGCGGCTGCGCGCCGGCAGGCTGCTGCTCGAGAAGGAGTCGTGCTCCGACCTCGCGCAGTCGGTCTGCCGGGACGTCCTCGAGAACGTCGGCAAGCTTCAGCTCGACGGCGAGGAGAGCTTCCGCCGCTGGCTCTACACCACCGCCGCCCGCAAGATCGCCGACCGCTACGAGTACTACCTGGCCGGCCGGCGCAACGTGAACCGCGAGGCCGATCGCCACACCGGCGATGACGCCCGGACCCTGGAGGCGTACGCCGGCTTCTACTCGCCGAGCCAACACGCCGCGGCGCGCGAGGAGCTGTTGCGGGTCGAAGATGCGTTCGCGCGGCTGCGGTCCGAGGAACAGGACGTCGTGCTGATGGCGAAGATGATGGGCCTGTCGCGGCAGCAGATCGCGGCCGAGACCGGCAGGAGCGAGGCCGCGGTCAGGAAGCAGCTGTCGCGCGCCCTGGCGCGGCTCACGGACATGTTGGCCACCCCCGAGGGCGATGAGTAGCGACGGCATCGGGGGCGAGCTGAGTCCGGCGGCCGAGGCGTTCGCCGATTTTCTCGCCCGGGTCGAGGACGGCGAGGTGGTCGACTTCGACGCATTCGTCGCCGCGCGGCCGGAGCTCGCCGTCAGGCTGCGCGCGATGCACGCCCGCTGGCAGGCGCTCGACGGCGCCTTCGCCGAACTCGACGAAGCCGAGGATCCACCCGCGATCGCAGCGGTCACGCCGCAAGAAGGCGCGGTCGAGGTCGAGCCGGCGGATGCGTCGCGATCGCAGCTGCTGCGCGACCTCAACCAGGAGGACGCCGAGCGACCGCGCTACTCGATCGAGGGCGAGTTCGCCCGCGGCGGCATGGCGGCGATCCTGTTGGCGCGCGACCGCAGCCTGCGCCGGACCCTGGCGATGAAGGTCCTGCTCACCGAACGTCGGCGCGACCGGGACGGCGCGCTGCGCTCGGACCCGCGCTCGCTGGCGCGCTTCCTCGAGGAGGCGCAGATCACCGGTCAGCTCGACCACCCCGGCATCCCGACCGTGCACGAGCTCGGCATCGACGGCGACGGTCGCGTGTTCTTCACGATGCCGCTGATCCGCGGTCGCAACCTGTCCGAGATCTACGAGCTCCTGCGCCGAGGGGCGGAGGGCTGGACGCTGCCGCGCACGATCGGCGTGCTGCACCGCGTCTGCGAGACCGTCGCCTACGCCCACTCGCGTGGCGTCGTGCACCGCGACCTGAAGCCGGCCAACGTCATGGTCGGCCGCTTCGGCGAGACCTACGTCATGGACTGGGGGCTCGCCCGCGTGCTGGGGCGCGACGACCCGGCCCGCGCCGCGACCGACGCCGCATCGATGAGCTCGATCCTGACCGCGCGGCGGCAGCAGGCAGACGACGGGGCGCAGTCGCCGTTGATCACGCTCGATGGTCACGTCATCGGCACGCCGGCCTACATGGCGCCGGAACAGGCGCGCGGCGAGCTCGAGCGCGTCGGTCCTGCGGCCGACGTCTACTCGATCGGCGCCATGCTCTACGAGCTGTTGGCCGGCCGCATGCCGCATGTGCCGCCGGGGGTGAAGCTGTCGGCCCGCACCGTGCTGGCCAGGGTCATCGAGGGCCCGCCGACGCCGCTGCGCGAACTCGATCGCGGCGCGCCGCCGGAGCTGGTCGCGATCTGCGAGCGGGCGATGGCGCGTGAGCCGGAGCAGCGCTATGCGAACGTGCGCGAGCTCGGCCATGAGTTCCGCGCCTGGCTCGAGGGGCGGGTGGTCCGCGCCTACGCCACCGGCACCTGGATCGAGCTGCGCAAGTGGATCGGTCGCAACCGGGCACTCTCGGCCACGGGTTTCGCCTTCGTGATCGCGATGGCGATCGCCTTGGTCGTCACCATCGTGCTCGGCGGCAAGGCGAGCCGGACCGCGGCGCGGCTCGCCGACGAGCTGCGGACCAACAACATCGACCGCGGCCGCCTGTTCGCGCGGGCCGACAACATCGAGAACGCCGAGCGCCTGCTCTGGCAGGAGCACCTGCGCACTCCGACAGCGAAGGACACGCACTGGGCGCTGTGGGACCTGCATGCGCGCCACCCGTGTCTGGCGACACATCGCAGCGATGCGCCCTTCACGGCGGCGACGTTGTTCGCCGACGGCGCGACGCTCGCGGTCGGCGACGACCGTGGTGCGATCGTCCTGCTCGACGCGCGCTCGTTGACCGTGCGGGCGACGCTCGAGGCGCCGGACGCGTCGCCGGTGACCGCGCTGGCGATGCCGGGCACGCCAGACCGGTTGATCAGCGCGCATCAGGACGGCGGGCTCTACGTCTGGCGCCTCGCCGATGGCGTCATCGAGCGCGACCTGCGCCTCGAGAACCGGGTCACCGCGCTCGCCCGCCACCCCCGCGAAGCCGCGATCCTGGCCGCGGCGGCGAGCGGCGAGCTGTTGCTGCTCGACTGCGAGCGCTGGACGCATTCCGTCCTGCCGCGCCACGGCGAATCAGGCGCGAGCAAGATCACCTGGAGCGCGAACGGCGAACGCTACGCATCGATGGGGGAGGACCGGTGGGTGCACGTGTTCGACGCCCGCACCGGGGCGCGGTTGTTGTCACGGCAGAGCGATGACGGACTCGGTGGCATCGCGTTGTCCGGCGACGGTGCGCTGCTGTTGCGCGGCGGCAACGACCGCTACCTGACCGCCATCGACGTCGCCACCGGGGTCGACGTGTGGCGGCTGCCGAAGAGCGACTCCGTGCGCGATATCGCCACGACCGCGGACGGCGAGCGGCTGCTCGTGTGTGGCTGGCAACACCTGGACTCGCTGTCGATGGCGGCGCGGACGCACCTGCGGTCGCTGGCAGTTCCGGAATTGGGCCTCGTCCTCGTCGACGCCGCGGGCAGCTTCGCGGTCACGGTCCACCGCCTCGAGCTGCGGGCCTGGGATCTCGCCGACGCCGGCCGCCGCGAGTTCGGCGATCACACCGGCCGGGTCACGGCGACGGTCTCACGCGATGGCCGCTGGCTGGCGAGCGGCGACGGTTCGGGCGCGGTGCGGCTGTGCGACCTCGCCGCCGGCGGTGCCGGCGAGATCCTGACGCGGCACGCCGCGCGCGTGCGCTGCGTTGCCTTCTCGGCCGACGGCCGGCAGCTGCTGACCGGGAGCATCGACGGCACGCTGCGCCAGTGGGACCTCGCCTCGCAAAAGGAGCTGCGGTCGTGGCGCGACCACGATGACCAATCGCGACAGTCGGCCTGCTTCTCGCCCGATGGCCGTCGGATCGCGATGGCCGTGGAGCGCGGCCGACACCATGCGATCGTCGTCGTCGACGCGGCCTCCGGCGATCCGCTGCTCGAGATCCCCAACGGCGAGTACCAGGTCATCGCCATCGCCTTCCGACCGGACGGCGAGGAGCTGGCGTTCACGAGTCGGCGCCGGACCATGCGCTTCTTCGACCTGCGCGGCCGGC
>JAGQRA010000603.1 GCA_020425885.1 Planctomycetota bacterium
AGAGTGCACTGACGATGCGGTCGTAGGGCGGCTGAGAAATCGATGTTTGGCCAGTGATCAGATCGGGCACGCCATCGCTGTCCAGATCCTGACCGCCGGTGACGTTGATGCCCATACAGCAGTTCTGTGGATCGCGCCACGAATGGATGATCTGCCCGGTCGCACCCGAGAACGCGGTTACGACGCCGGCGTGGAACGAGCCGCCGCCGCAGTAGTCGAGTGCGCCGTCGCCGTCGATGTCACCGCAGGCCCCGGCGTTGACCAGCGCGTCGTTTGGCTGCTCCCCGTACGACACCTGCAGCACGGCACCGGTCCGGCCAGAGAAGCAGACGACGGCGCCTCGACCTTGCGACTCGAGCCCGGTGCTCACGAAGTCGCCGCAGCCGTCGTTGTCGAGATCACCCTGCAGCGAGGCGACGTCGAGGCCGACCTTGATGCCGGGAATCGGGTCGACGAGCCGGTACCTCTCGCTGCCGGAGTTATCGTAGACGATGATCGTGCCCCAGGGTGAAAGCGAGAACGCGCTCGTCACGACGTCGTTGCGACCATCGCCGTCGACGTCGAGGTCACCACACAGCACCTTGCCGAAGTCCGTTCCCCAGGCGTTGGGAATCGTCGCCGACCAGAGGATCTGATGCTGCGCGCTGCTGACGGCAACAAGCGTCTGGGTCGACCAGGGTATGAGTGCGTCGTAGGCATGCGCCCCATAGTCCGGCCTGCCGTCGCCGTCCATGTCGCCGAGCAATGCCATGTTGCCAAACGACCAGTACTGATGCGGCAACGGCATCCCAGAGGAGAGAATGCTGCCGTCTCGACCGGAAACAACTCTCACTGCCATCACCAGGGATGAGCCGAGCGACGCTACTCCTCGCTCCAAGAGATCGTCCCAGCCGTCGTTGTTGAAGTCGCCGAGTCGGTGCAGGTCAGCGCCGCGACCGATCAGGCCGCCGACACCTTCCACCCGCCAGAGCAAGTCCTGGGCCCTCGAAGGACTGGACAGCACGAAGGCTGTGACACCAATCAATGCGAGTAGTCGCCTGCTCATGGCATTACAGCAGGTGAACCCAGTAGGCCTGCGACGGACGGCCGCTGCTCGTGATCAGGAACAGCATCCACCAGCCTGGAGGCGCCTGCAGCGTCGTGGTCGGACTCTTGAACTGTACCGTCGTGCTCGGGTCACTACCGGCCCAGGTCGGCAGCCGTACCAGACGCTGTCCGCCGTCGTCATGATGAGTGAGCGCCTCGGGGCGCATGAGAACGACGCTGTCGACGGTGATGCCCTCCTCGAGGATGTTGCCCCAGCTCGCTTCGTACAGTTTCCCGTAGGTGAAGTGATAGGGTGGCCCGAGCGCATCCTGCGGCACGGGGACCAGGGTGGTCGAGTTGTAGACCGAGATCCCCTTCGGTGCTACGAGGTGCCGCGGATCATCTTCAATGCGCAGCCGAATCCTCTCCTGCGTCTTGCGCCGAATGACTTCGACCGGAACAGAACAGTCGTTCGAACGTTCATCGGGTTTCCTCCTACCGAGTTTGTGACTCCATGCGGCACAAGGTGACGACAAGCTCTCCAATCTGTCAATCCCCGCATTCGTGCCCGTCCGGCTGGTCCGACAGCCTGATCGGTCACCACCAGCATCGCCCCACCCAACCAATCCGATCGACTCGGCTCGACTCGGCAGGACGAGGCATCGCGACTCGGTCCTGCCGCATCCACGACATTACGCTCATCCATGGCCAATGGACCTGCCTCGACATCCGAGCCTACACTCTCGACGCGAACATGAGCAGCGGCACTCACATGACGACCGGCACTTGATGGAACCACGCCAGACAATCGGCAGACCGCGCCACCGCATCCACCGCACGCATCGGCGCCGGGGGACGGCGATCGCGCTGGCGCTCGCCGCCGCGTTGACCATCCGTTGTGGCGGGCCGGACGCGAAGCTCACGCAATCACCGCCGACCGCGAACGACAGCGACGCGGTCCGGCTGCTGATCTCCGGCAACCTGCAAGGCCGGCTCGAACCGTGCGGTTGCGCCAGCGGACAGCTCGGCGGACTGGCGCGGCGCTGGTTTCAGATCGGCGAACGCCATGACCTGCTGATCGAAGGTGGCAACCTCGTCGCCGATTCGACACCGTTGGCCGGCGCCAAGACGTTCGCGGCGATGCAATGCCTGTTCGGCATGGAGCGCCAGTACGACGCGATGGCGGTCGGCCCCGACGACCTCCAGCTCGACTGGGACGAGCTCGCCGACTACCTGTCGATGGGACGCGTGGTCGCATCGGACCTGCGCTGCGCCGACCAGAGCTGGACCGCCGAGCCGTTCCTCGAGAACGACGTGCGCGGGATCAAGGTCAGGATCGCATCGCTGACGACCGACCTCGGCAAGCTGCCGACGCCACCCGAGAGCCGCGGCCTCGAGCTGCTCGAGCCCGCGGCAGCCTGGCAACGGGCCCTGGCCGGTGCCGCGCCGACGACGTTGCGCATCCTGCTGGTGCATGGCGCGGCCGACCTGACCCGCCGCCTCGCCGTTTCGCTGCGACCACCGCCGGACCTCGTCGTCGGCCTCGACCCTTCGATCAACGAGCCGCCGGGCGAAGCCGAACTCGGTGGCGCCGTCCCGATCGTCTTCACCGGCGTCCGCGGGCGCGTCATGCTCGATCTGTCCCTGAGCCGAAGCGCCGGCCAACCGCGGCTCGAGTATCGACGGCTCGAGCTGCACGGCATCGACGGCAAACCCGGCGCGCTCGAGGATGCTTCGGTGCGCCAGATCCTGCTGACCCATCGCCTGCAGGTGAAGGAGGAGGGCATCCTGCAGCAGATGGCCGGCCAGCTGCCGACACCCAACGGCGCCAGCTACGTCGGTTCCGCGGGCTGCAGCGAATGCCACGAGGCCGCCTATCGGGTCTGGCAAGGCAGCCGACATGCCGCGGCCTGGACCACGCTCGAGAATGCCGAGCGCGACGAGTCACGCTACGGCTGGCCGGTGACGCACTACCCGGACTGCGTCTCGTGCCACGTCGTCGGCTACCGCCAGCACAGCGGCTTCTCGACCCAGGCCGACACGCCGCACCTGGGCGCGGTCGGGTGCGAACGTTGTCATGGGCCCGGCAGCAAGCACGTCGACAGCGAAGGCAAGACGGCGCTCGGCAAGGTCGGCGCCGGACTGCCGTCGACCGTCTGCACCGAATGCCATGACTTCGACCAGTCGCCGGCCTTCGACTACACGACCTACTGGGGGCTCATCAGCCACGGCCGGTAGCTCCGACCCCGGAGCGCGCCACAGCTGGTAGGATCCCCTGCCGCCATCGATCCATGCGCCTTCCTGCCCTCAGCGTCGTCCTTCTCGCCTTTGCCCT
>JAGQRA010000604.1 GCA_020425885.1 Planctomycetota bacterium
CGGGTCTCGGCGGTCAGCCTCGCGATCTCGGTCATGGGCTTCAGCATGACGAAGAAGGTCGCCCTCAAGGCGGCGGTCTTCACCGTGTTCGGCAAACGCCGTGACAAGATCCAGCACTTCGATCCGGCCGGCTTCTGGAAGCACGCGATCTTCACCGGCGTGGCGGCCCGGATCCTCGGCAGCAACTCGGCGATGTTCGCCGAGACGCACAGCGAGGACCTCTACATCACCGGCCTGCTGCACGACATCGGCAAGATCATCCTGATGGAGCGGATGGCGCCGCGCTACCTGGCGCTGCTGCGGCGCTCGGCCGAGGAGGGGCGCCCCGAGGTCGAGGTCGAACAGGACGAGCTGGGCTTCACCCATGCCGACGTCGGCTCGGTGCTGGCGATCAAGTGGTTCCTGCCCGAGGACCTGGCCATCGCCATCCGCTACCACCACTCGCCGTCGCGCGATCCTTTCCACCGCTCGCTGAGCTCGCTCATTCACCTGGCCGATCACATCGCCTGGAAGGCGGGCACGCCGTCGACCGTCGGCACCAGTCCGCCGGTGCTCGACCACGACATCTACGATCAGATCGGCCTCGATCCGGAGCAGGTCGAAGCGCTGCTGCCGCAGATCCAGGAAGACTTCGCGGCTTCGGAGTTGCCCTGGTAGCGGTCGGGTCGCTTATCCTGCCGCCATCGTGATCGGTGCGGCAGGCATTCGAAGCCGGAGGTGGGTGTGAGCGAAGCTGCTCCAGTGACCGTGATCATCCCGTGCTGCGATGCCGCCGATTGCATCGCCAACGCGATCGACTCGGCCCGGCAGCAGACCCTGGCACCGACCGAGGTCATCGTCGTCGAAGTCGGCGCCTCGGCCGCGACCCGCAGCGTGGCCGAGCACCGGGGAGCCCGATACGAGGTCGCCGAGGGCTGCGGACTGGCCGCCGCGCGCAACCTCGGGCTCGCGGTCGCGACCAGCGATTTCGTCGCCTTCCTCGATGCCCATGATTGGTACGAGCCGATCAAGATCGAGCGCTCGTTGAGTCTGCTGCAGCGCCTCGGCGCCGCCTGTCTCGCCACCGAGACCTGGCTCGTGATCGGTGACACCATCGAGCCGAACGTGACCGATCGTCTGGCCTCGGAGGTGCTGACCGAGGAATCGCTGCTCGGCGTCGATCCCATCATCGACAGCACGATCGTCGGCCGCCGCGCGGCGCTGCTCGAGGCGGGCGGCTTCAACGGGGATCCCGGGCTCGACGGCAGTGACGAGTACGATCTGTGGCTGCGGCTGGCGCGGCGCGAGCCGATCGCGTTCCTCAGGGAGCCGCTCACGTTCCGGCGCCGGATCGAGGCGAGTCCCGAGACCGCCACCAGGCATCTCCGCAGCCGCGATCTGGTGCTCGATCGGGTGGCCCATATCCACGCCAACGAGCCCCACTTCTCGCAGCTGATCGCGCGGCGCCGCGCCGCGCTGCGGCTCGATGTGGCCCGGGCGCTGCATCGCTCGGGGCGCCGGGTCGAGGCCCGCAGCAAGATCGCCGAAGCCAGGCGTCTGGCGCCGTCCTGGCAGGGCAACATGATGTGGTTGTCGACCCTGTTGCCGATGATCGGTCGTCGCGCATGACGGTCCGTCGGCGGTCGATGTCCGGCGGTCGTGATGGCCGGATGCTGCTCGGCGTCGTCCACCTGCGCCCGCTGCCGTCCGCGTGCGGACATCGCTCGATGGGCGAGGTGCTCGACGCTGCCGTGGCCGATGCCGAGGCCTATCGCCGCGGCGGCGTCGACGGTCTGGTCGTCGAGAACTTCGGCGACGCCCCGTTCCACCGGGGGAACCGCGCGGACCCGGTCCCGCCCGACGTGCCGGCGGCCCTCGCCCTGGCCGCGCAGGTCGCGCACGAGGCGACCGGGTTGCCGCTCGCGATCAACTGTCTGCGCAACGACGGCATGGCCGCGCTCGGCGTCGCCGCGGTCGTCGGCGCGCGCTGGATCCGCGTCAATGTGCTGACCGGCGCCTACGTCACCGATCAGGGGCTCGTCGAGGGCGAGGCCGCGCGGCTGTTCGCCTATCGCAAGCAGCTCGGCAGCGCCACCGAGGTGCTCGCCGATCTCCGCGTCAAGCATGCCAGTCCGCTCGGGACCTTCGATCTGGTCACCGCCGCCAAGGATCTCGCCGAACGATCGGGCGCCGCCGGCCTCGTGCTCTCGGGGTCGCGAACCGGCGAGTCGGTCGCGGTGCGGGAGCTCGATCTGGTTCGCGCGGCGGTCGGACGGTTTCCGATCTGGATCGGCTCGGGTCTGACCGTCGACAATGCCGCCGAGTTGTGGCCCCGCTGCGACGGGGCCTTCGTCGGCACCTCGTGCAAACGTGGCGGCGCCGTCGGCGAACCGGTCGATGTTGCGCGAGTCCGGGCCCTGCGGCGGGCCTGTCGATCGCAAGCGAGATAAAGGCCGAGACCGGGGTCGTGCCGAAAACCGGAAGATGAAGGTGCTGTTGCTGACGCCATCGCCGGGACATCTGCATCTCGGCGGCATGGCCACCGTCCGACGCTATCGCGAAGGCCTGCAGCAACGCGGTCATCTCTGCGAGGTCTTCGGCGACACCAGCGAGGGCGGGCTCAAGCAGTCGCTGGAGGGAACCATCGGGCGCTTCAGGCCCGACATCGTGCACGCCCACGACGCGTTCCGGACCGGCATCAACCTGCTCGGGCTGAAGACGCCGTGGGTCGTGTCGCTCAGCGGCGAGGACCTGCACCACGACATGATCGAGGACGAACGCGGGGCCCTCGTCGGTGAGACCTTGCGCCGCGCCCATCGGGTGCTCGTGCCCAACGAGGCGGCCGCTGGCCTCGTCGAGGAACGCGTTCCCGACGCCGTCGGCAAGATCGACGTCGTGCCGCGGTCCGCGGTCCGGTTGCCGACCGATGGCACCGACCTGCGCAAGTCGCTCGGCATTCCGCGGCAGCGATTCCTGCTGTTCCTTCCCGGCGGGCTGCGACCGATCAAGGGGCAGCATCGCGCGATGTCGGTGGTGCGGGTCCTGCGGTCGGCCGGCGCCGACGTCGAGATGATCCTCGCCGGGCCCGATCAGGAGGGCTCGTACTCCGAGGCGATCCGCCTCGCCTGCGCCAACGAGGCCGGGGTCCGGGTGTTGCCGCCGCTCGCCCACGATCGCATGGGCGCGGCCTACGTCGACGCCGATGTCGTGCTCAACACGTCGCTGTGCGAGGGCGCGGCGCCGACCATTCTCGAAGCCGGCATGCTCGGGCGCCCGGTCATCGCTTCCGACGTGCCCGGCAACCGCGAACTGTTGCGACACCGCGAGACCGGCCTGCTGTTCGAGAGCGAGGAGCAGATGGCCGCGCAGGTGCTCGCCCTCTATCGCAACCGTTCGGCCGCCGGGGCCCTCGGCGTCCGGATCAGCGAGGACTTCCGCCGGCGCTTCGCACCGGGGCAGGAGGTATCGCGGCTGCTGTCGGCCTATGCGGCCGCGTGAGCTCGCACGCCTGCCGAAGAAGCGCCGCAGCGGCGCCATCTGGTCCCGCTTCGTCGCCGATGCTGTGCCGCGTTGCGGCGTCCAGAGGCTCTGAGCTCAGCTCTCGGGCAGCTTCGGCAGCGCCTTGGCCTGAGCGACAGGCTTGCGCGCGGGCTTCGGTTTGACCTCGACGCCGCTCAGGTGCTTGAACAACGCCAACAGCTGATCGCTCTGCCAACGCAGCGAATCGACGATCTGGGCGGTGATCTTCTCGCGGGTCGTGGCGCGGATGCGCGGTGCCCACGCCTGTTCGAGGGCGGCCAGCAGGCTGTTCTCCTCGTTGACCTCGATGCCGTCGCCGCTGTCGTCGCCGAGCAGCGCCTTCACGGTGGCGACGAGATCGTTGCGGTCGCCCAGGGCCGAGCGGAACAACTCGGGATGGAACACGCCCGCCTCCAACAGATGCATCAGGTCGACCAGCGCCCGGCCGATCACCGCCCGGACGGCGATCTTCGCCGCCGGCAGGTCCTCGAGCAGGGCGCGGAGGCTGTCGATCGAATCGGCGTTCCAGCACAGCACGGTGCCGCCGTTGCCGAGGTGTTTGCCGAGCGAGGTCGCGAACGCCAGCCGCGGGTCGCTGCGTTCACCGTGAACGAACGACGCGGACTCGAGGCGGCCGTCGTCGTACAGCGTGGTGGCGGCCCAGGCGTATGGCGTGCGCCGCCAGGGCCGCTGTCCCTCGAAACGAGGCAGGGCTTCGGTGACCGAGCCGATGGCGACGAAGTGCAGGGGGTAGGAGCAGGAGCGGAGTTCCTCCTGGACGAAGCCCTCGACGATCACCTTGCCGGTCCTTTTGGCCTCGATGCTGCGGCGTTGCTCGAAAGACAGCCCGGCGCGACCGGGGTCGATCGCCGCCATCTCGAGGATGTTGTCGCGGCGCAGCGCGACCTCGAGTTCGCGGCTCATATCCGGCAGTTCGTAGGCCGGCAGCGCGGGGCCGCCGCGGCTGCAGTTGGCATGGTGAGGGCACGCCAGCGGGGCGACGCAATAGGTGCCCATCGGCAGCCCGAGAACCGATTCGTCGCCGCGGGCGGCGAGCAGGTCGCCGATCCGACTGCGCAGGTGTGGCAGCTGTCGCTGCACCTTGGCGGTGACATCGGTGCTGCGGAGCAGCTGCATCGGCGGGTAGTCGGCGCCTTCCTTGTGGACGTACTTCGGATTGAGGTTGAGCAGGAAAGCCGCGCGCAGGGTATGGCCGCTGGCCTCGAGCACGTGCACCTGGAGCGCGAGGTCGGTGAGATAGCGCTGCTTGACCTTGGTCCCGGACTTGACCTCGTAGAGGTCGACCTGGCCATCCTTGTGCCGGACCAGGATGTCGGCCGTGATCTCGATGCCGAGCGCCGTGAAGGCGGCTCCGAACAGGACCGGCGCACCTTCGTCGAGCCGCCGCTTGGTCTCGGCGGCGGCCGCGTCGTGGGTTTCGTGGGCGATCGCGATGCCCTTCGGGAAGACGCTCTGCGCGATCTCGACCAGCTGCTTGCCGACGTCGGCCAGCGCGCGGCGCGTCGCCGACAGCTCGACCGCGACCGGGCTGTTGAAGTCGAGGTGGAGCCGCTTCTTGCACTGCAGCCCGGCCTCGATCAGATGCTTGTCGAGGTTGCGCGGTGCGCTGTCGGCCTGCTTCGCCGCGGCCTTCTTGCCGGCCGTCCTCTTCGCCGTGGGTTCCTTCGCCGTGGGTTCTTGCGCGGTGGGCTCCGTCGCGGCCGACTTCCGTGGGCCGGACTTCTTCGCCGCTGACTTCTTCACCGCGGACTTCTTCGAGGCTGACTTCTTCAAGGCTCTTGTGTTACACGCCGGATCGCGCCTCGTCCGACTGCAGGCCGGTGGGCGGGGGAGGGGGGAAGCAGTGTAGCGGGGTCTGGCGCCGGCTCAACGGCTGCGTCGGCTGTGTTTGTAGAGGGCCAGCAGGACGAGGCCGACGATGCCGCCGGTGAGCAACGGCGTCCAGAGTCGATCGGACAGGGTCTGTTCGCCGCGTGAGGGTCGGGAGAAGGTGAGGGTCGAAAGCCAGCGTTCGAACTCCGGTTGCCAACGGGCGAAGTCCTCGTCCCAGGCGCACAGACTCAGGGTCACCTGGCGGCCGCCCGTCGGCGCGTAGATGTCGATGCTGCGAATCGCCCGGCTGTCCGGCCCCGCGCTCGTCCGCCGGGCCATCCAGACCTTGTGCGCCAGCGGCCCGATCGCGACTTCGTGGATGTCCGCCAGGGTGTGGTGCACGCCGCGTGCCTCACCGTTCTGCCGCCAGCGCTCGGCGAGCTGGGTGGCGAAGTCGCCCTCGATGTGCCATTCGTTGCCCTGTTCCAGCACGTAGAGCCATGGCGTCCCGGTATCGCCGGCGAGCCAGAGGTCGACCGGTCCGACGGCGTAGAACGCGCGCGGCGACGTCGATCGCCAGTCGAGCGGCGTCGCCGGGTTGTCGGCGAGGCGGCGGGCCTCGTTGGGGGCGACCTGGCGGAAGTCCGGCGGCAGGTCGAGCATGAAGGTGTGGTTGAGGTTGGTGAAGCGTGCCGCCTTGGCGGGCGTCGGCGCATCCTGCGCGGGCAGGATCGCTAGGGCGAAGCCCAACGCGCTCGCCAGTAGCTGAGGCTGCATGATGCCATCATGCGGCCGGCCCACCCGGCTTGCCAATGGCGAGTGGCACCGCGAGCCAGCTGACCGTCGCGAACGGGCCACGCCGCAGGCGACCGAGGTGGCCGCCCAATGCGGTGGCGAGCAGCTCGGTGGCGAGTGCCCCCGAGCGATCGACGGTGCGGTCGTGGCGCGGGCACCGGTGCCGGCTGCGCCCGCTGATCTGCCGTGACGCTGGCGATGGCGACGGGTCGTTCGCCGCATCGGGCGGGCGGTCGTTGCCGACGAAGACGATCGCCATGTTTCCGACTGTACGGCAGCGCATGTCGATGTGGCGCGAAGCCCGCGGCGACTCGAGCGCATCGTCGACGAGATCGCACAGGATCTGCAGCAGCGGCCCGGGGTCGGTGTCGACCTGCAACTCCTCGGCGGGCAAGCCGACGTGCAGCGCGGCACCGTGCCGGCGAACGTGCAGGTCCAGCGTCTGCTGCAGCTCCTGCAGCAGATCGCGCAATCGGTGCGGTGCCCGGCAGACCCCGCGCCGTCCCTGCTGCTGCGGGCGGTCGTCACGGGCGGCGGCGGCCAGCGACCTCAGCTGCCGCGCCGCCGCGGTCGCCTGGGCCA
>JAGQRA010000605.1 GCA_020425885.1 Planctomycetota bacterium
GCCGACCTGACCTGCACGGTCGGCGCCGGAGTTCGCCGCGACGTGCTCGACGCCGCCCTGGCCGAGCGCGGTGTGTGCCTCGCCTGTGCCGGCGAAGGCAGCATCGGCGGCCTGTTCGCCGGTGACACCATCGGCGCGATGACCTGCGGCGGCCCGTCACCGCGTTCGCTGTTGCTCGGCATCGAGGCGGTGCTGACCGACGGCACCGAGTTCCGCTCAGGTGCCCGCGTCGTGAAGAGCGTCGCCGGATTCGACCTCCACAAGCTGTTCGTCGGCAGCCGCGGCCTGCTGTTCGCCGTCGCCGCCCTGCACCTGAAGCTGCGCCCGCTGCCGCGCGACCAGGTCTGGTTCGAGCGCACGGCTCTGGATCCCGACGCGGCCTGCGACCTGTTCCGCTCGCTGCGCCGGCAGGCGGTGCCGCCGGCCATGCTGACGCTACGGCGTGAAGCCGCTGGCTTCGCGGTGCGCGGACGCCTCGATGGTCGCACGGTCTACGTCAAAGCGATGCTGCGATGTCACGAGCTCGACGAGGCATCGCCGTACGGTGATCTGCACCTGCAGGCGCCACCTGGTGGCGAAGTGCTGGCCGGCATCATCAATCCGTCTGGCGTCGAGACCCTGCTCGCCCAGGCCCCGCCGTCGGCACCGTTCGTCATGCACGGCGGCGGGCACTTCGAACTCGCCACCTCTGCCGCGCACGACAGCGACCGCCTGCTGGCCGGCATGCCCGGACTCGGCGCCCGGGCCTGCATCGCGCTGGCGGCCGCCGATCGTCGCGGCATCGGCACTCACCCCGACGAAGGCCAACGGCGTCTCGTGGCGGCACTGCGACGCGCGCTCGATCCCGACGGCGTCCTCGTCTGACGCCGCCGATCAACGGTCGACACGGGCGCCGCCGCCGACGACCAGCTTCTCGACCTCGGCCAACGTCGCCATCGAGGTGTCACCCGGTGTCGTCATCGCCAGCGCGCCATGGACGCAGCCGTAACTGGCCGCCTGCCGGGCATCGTTGAAACGCAGGAAGCCGTAGATCAGGCCGCTGGCGAAGCTGTCGCCGCCGCCGACGCGGTCCTTGATCTCGAGCGCATCGGCGCCGGTGAACCTCCGCGCCGGCGCGAAGAAGCGGCCGTCGTGCCAGACCAGCGCCGACCATTCGTTGATGGTCGCGGTCTTCGCCTGGCGCAGGGTCGTCGCCGCCACCGCGAGGTTCGGGAACTCGGCCGTGGCGCGCTCGATCATGCGCCGGAAGCCGTCTTCGGGCAGCACCGTGATGTCGGCGTCGACGCCTTCGACCTCGAGGCCGAGACAGGCGGTGAAGTCCTCCTCGTTGCCGATCATGACGTCGACGTGAGGCGCGATGGCCCGGTTGACCTCGCGGCAGCGGGCCAGGCCGCCGAACGAGCGCCACAGCGACGGGCGGTAGTTGAGATCGTAGCTGACGATCGTGCCGTGAGCCTTGGCCGCCGCGGCGGCCTCGAGCACGACCTCGGGCGTGGTCTCGGACAGCGCGGCGAAGATGCCACCGGTGTGGAACCAGCGCGCGCCGCATCTGCCGAACACCTCATCCCAATCGATGTCGCCGGACCTGAGCTGGCTGGCCGCGGTGTGGCCGCGGTCGCTGGTGCCGCGGGCACCGCGGATGCCGAAGCCGCGCTCGGTGAAGTTCAGCCCGTTGCGCACGGTGCGACCGATGCCGTCGAACTCACGCCAGCGCAGGAATCGCGTGTCGACCCCGCCCTGCAGGATCAGGTCCTCGACCAGCCGCCCGACCGGGTTGTCGGCGAAGGCCGAGACGATCGCCGTGCGCTGGCCGAAGCATCGGCGCAGGCCGCGGGCGACGTTGTATTCGCCGCCGCCCTCCCAGGCGGTGAAGTGTCGCGTCGTGTGAACGCGGCCGTCGCCGGGGTCGAGTCGCAACATCACCTCGCCGAGGGATACGCAATCGAACTGGCACGCATCGGCCGACTTGATCTGCAGGGTCATGGTTTCGATTCCCGGTCAGAGCCGTGGCATGGTGAGGCCGCCGTCGACGTGGATCACCTGCCCGGTCGAGTAGGCGAAGGCGCCGCCGGCCAGCGCGGCGACGACCCTGCCGGTGTCTTCGGGCAGACCCCAGCGCGGCGTCACGCACAGCCCGTCGGCGATCAGTCGATCGTACTTCGCGGTGACGCCGGCCGTCATGTCGGTCCGGGTGATGCCGGGTCGCACCTCGAACACCGGGATGCCGTGCTCGCCGAGGCGGGCGGCGAACAGCTGGGTCACCATCGCGAGCCCGGCCTTCGATACGCAGTACTCGCCGCGGTCGGTCGAGACCACGGTCGCCGAGATCGAATTGACGTTGATGATGCAGCCCGCGAAGTCCGGCGCCCGACGCTGCTCGATCATCCAGTTGGCGACGGCCTGGGTCATGAAGTACGGACCTTCGCAGTTGACCCGCATGACCCGCTCGAACGACTCGGCCGTCGTCGCCAGCACGTCCCTGCGTTCGGCCGGCGCGATGCCGGCGTTGTTGACGAGCACGTTGAGCTGACCGAGTTCGGCGCGCAGCTGCGCCAGGATGCGCTGCCGATCTTCGGCCCGACCGACGTCGCCCTGACAGTAGACGACCTTGCTGGCCCCGCCGGTGCGCAGTTGCTCGAGCACGGCCTCGACCTCGGCGGCGGCGCGCATGCCGTTGATGGCCACGGCGTAGCCGGCCTCGGCCAGGCTGGTGGCGCAGCCGAGGCCGATGCCACGCGATCCCCCGGTGATGAATGCGGTTCTCATGAGCGGATGTCGGGGTCGGCCCAGAACGTCAGGTAAGGCAGGCCGTCGAGGCGGCGCTGCAGGTAGACGGCGAGCTCCATCAGGTGGTAGTCGCCCCACATGCTCGACTCGCCGGCGGCGATCCGGCAGTCCGACGGCACGTGATCCCAACCATTGGGATTGTGGTAGATCGAGTGGCGCAGCAGACCCTGGTGGCGCGCATCGGTGGCGAGGTAGTCGTCGCTGAGCAGACGCCGCGTCGCGACCAGCGCGGCGGCCTCGTAGCGGTCGGCGCCGGCTCCCTCACCCTTGCCGCGCAGCCAGCTGGCGAAGCGGAACAGACCCTGCGCGGCGATCGCCGAGGCCGAGGCATCGACCGGCTCGAAGTCGTTGTAGGGCTCGGCCGGGCGCGCGAGATAGTCGCCGAGCCGATGCAGCCCGGGCGCGCCGGTGTCCCAGTAGCAGATGCCGTCGGTCGGCGTGTGACGCAGGAAGAAGTCGCAGGTGGCGGCGGCGGCGTTGCGCATCAGCTCCTGCCATCGCGCCCGACCACCGAACGGTTCGAGTTCGGCATCGGTCAGCACCTCGAGCAGTTCGAGCTCCTCGGCGAAGCCGCAGATCGCCCAGGCCAGTCCGCGGGTCCAGGTCGAGAACCCGCTGTAGCCCTGCTGCGAGTTGGGGCACCGGTAGGCCCCGTTCGTGGTGTTGAAGACGGCTTCGTGCGCCGTCCGACCACGGACATCGGCAGTGTCGTAGGCATCGCGGCCCTCGCCGTAGAACACCGAGAACAGCGCCGTCGACTCGATGTGCTGCAGGGCGCGGCCGAGCAGCGAGATCGGCCGGTCGCCCTCGCCCATCAGGCAATGGCCGAGTCGGTGCGCGACCATCAGGATGCGGCACGAACGGATGGTGTCGACGAACAGCGAGTGCGGGCCGTTGAACGAATGGATGAAGCCGCCACCCTGTCGCTCGGTCCAGCGCGCCGCCTGCACCGCGCCGGAGACCGCGAGCGCCAGCTCGTAGAAGTGACGCTCCCACTCATTGGCCGGCAGTCGGCCTTCGAGCAACAGCCGTCGCAGGTTGCCGTAGGTCGAGAGGTTGTTGAAGCCGTGATCGTGCACGCCGATGTGGGAGACGTGCGAGGCCATGCGCTGCACGGTGTGGCGCCGCCCGGATGCGAGCGAGGCCTCGTCGCCGGTGGCGTCGAAGTGCAGGATGGCGATGCCGTAACGGAAGCCCTCGGTCCATTCGGTCCAGCCGCGCGTCGTGTAGCGACCCTGCACGGTGTAGACCGGCGACCCCTGCGCCTCGTCGTAGTCGGCATCGAGCGCCCTGACCTTCTGGCCGGCGAGCGCGAAGACGCGATCGAGATCCGACCGCAGCGCGGTCAGGTCGGGTGCGGCATCGATGTCGATCACGGACCGAGCGTAGCTCGCGGCAATCGAGCCAAGAAGGGAAACCACCGCCCGCGGAAGGCCCGAAGCGCACCGCGGCAGCGTTCGGTGTAAAGGTGTCGAGCCATGACCATGCTGAACCGACGCCTGCTGCCCGTCGTCGTGCTCGAGGAAGCCGGCTGGGCCCTGCCGCTGGCCGATGCGCTGCTCGCCGGCGGCCTCGACATCGTCGAGATCACGCTGCGCACCGACGCCGCCCTCGACGGCATTCGACAGCTCAGAGCGGCACACCCGCGGCTGCGGATCGGGGCCGGCACCGTCATCGATGCCGACATCGTGCCGCAGCTCGTCGACCTCGGTGTCGACTTCGCCGTCGCCCCGGGCCTCGGCACCGCCGTCATCGAGGCGACACTGCGGGTCGACATGCCGCTGTTCGCCGGTATCGCCAATCCGACCGACATCGAGACCGCGCGCGCCTTCGGGCTGCGCACGCTCAAGTTCTTCCCGGCCGAACCGCTCGGCGGCGCGAAGATGCTGAAGGCGTTGATCGGTCCCTACCGCCATACCGGGTTGCGCTTCATCCCGACCGGCGGCATCGATCTCGGCAATGCGGGGGGCTATGCGGCGTTGCCCGAAGTGGCTGCGATCGGCGGATCGTGGTTCGTCACCACGGACCTGATGCGCGCCGGTCGCTGGGACGAGATCGCGACCCGAACGCGCGCGGCGATCGCGATCATGAGCGGCGGGGAGTCTGGCCCCGGCTGATCCGCGATGATCGCCGTCGAACGTACCGACCGCGTCGAAGACGACGACCCGATCCACGCCCGCGGCAACGATCGGTCGATTGCCACCCGAACTGCTGACGGGTCGTTATGCTCTGCGGCGCCCAGATGTCGATGTCCTCAGCTGCAACGATCCCGACCCCGCCGCCGCAGCTGCCCGAGCAGAACCTGATCGCGCGACGAGTGCTGGCGGCGTTGATTCCGGTCCTGCTGCTGTGCGGCCTCGGCATCCTGGTGGTCGTGATCGTGGCCAGGCCGGAGCTGCCGACGCGCATGATCCCGGTGGCCGTATTCATCGGCGGCTGCCTGCTGTCCTGGTGGTTCAACCGCCGCCTCGGCGTCCGGCCGGCGGGCCTCGCCATCCTGGTGACCTTGTTCCTCGCGGTCACGGTGGCGATGTCGTTGCACGGTGGCGTGCGGGCCCCGGCCTTCTGCGGCTGGACGATCCTGCCCGCGCTCGCCGGGGTGATCTTCGGCAGAGGGGTCGCCATCTGGTGCACCCTGTCGATCGTCGTCACCTGCGCCGTCATCGAGCTGCTGATCGCCCGGGGTGTCCTGCCGCCGGCGCCGTTCGCGCCGACCATCGTCTATCTGGGAGTGCTGGGGTTGACGATCGCGGTACTCCTGGTCCTGGCCATCCTGCCGATGCGACTGGTGCGCGACGCGGCCGAACGCGCCGAGCTCTCGGCAATGCTCGCCGCCGAGGCCCGTTCGAAGGAGCGGATCCAGGGCGAGACGTTGCAGGCGCTCTACGACAACACCCAGAGCCTGCTCGGCCTGCTGGACGCGCAGGGTCGCGTGCTGGCCGCCAATGCCTCCAGCCTCGCCATGATCGGGATGAAGCTCGAGGACGTCCGCAATCAGCGGTTCTCCGAGTGCCCGTGGTGGCTGCCGAAGGACCGCGCTCGCGTCGAGGCGGCCATCGAACGCGCGGCGGCCGGGGAATCGGCCCGCTTCCAGACCTCACACCTGAACAACGATGGCCGACACCGCGTGATCGACTTCAGCCTGTCCCCGTACCGCAACGAGGCCGGCGAGGTCACGTACCTGATCCCCGAAGGACGCGACATCTCCGATCTGGTCAGGGCCCAGGAGCAGCTCAGCCATGGCCAGCGTATGGAAGCGCTCGGACAGCTGGCGGGCGGCGTGGCCCACGATCTCAACAACATGCTGATGGCCATCCGCGGCTCGGCCGAGAACCTGGTCGACCGGCGGCCTGACCTGCAGGGCACGGACGTGGCGCAGATGGCCGGCAACGTCATCGCCGCGGCCAATCGGGCCGCCGACCTGACGGCCAAGCTGCTGGCCTTCGGCCGCAAGCGGAAGCCGGAAGCCGCGCCGCTCCGCTGCGACGAGATCGTCGCCAGCGTGCTCGCCATCCTCGATCGCACGATCGACAAGAGCATCACCGTCGAGACCGACCTCTGGCCCGGCCCCCTGACGGTCATCGGTGACCGCTCGGCGCTCGAGAACAGCGTGCTGAACCTGATCCTCAACGCCCGCGATGCCTTGCCGTCGGGCGGGCGGATCGTCATCAGCACCCGTCGCTGCGTGGCCGAGGATGCGCCGACGAGTCGCCCGGTCCTGCCGTTGCCCGAGGGCGATCTGGTCGAACTCGCGATCACCGACAACGGCAGCGGCATCGATCCGCGGATCCTCGGCCGGGTCTTCGAGCCGTTCTTCACGACGAAGCAGGAAGGCACCGGTACGGGTCTCGGACTGCCCGCCGTGTTCGCCACCATCCGCGACCACGGCGGCGGCCTGCGCATCGAATCGATCCTCGGCAAAGGCACGAGCGTGCTGGCCTACCTGCCCCTCGACAAGACCACCCCGTCGAACCAGTCGGCCCGACCGATGGCCCATGTCATCGAGAGCCTCTCCGGCAGCGCGTTGGTGGTGGATGACGAAGACCTCGTCCGAGGGGCGATCGACGCGATCCTGGGATCGACCGGCATGACCGTACACTCGTTCGCGTCGCCGGCGGCCGCACTCGAGTTCACGCGCGCGACGCCGAACATCGACATCGCCGTCGTCGACCTCGTGATGCCCGGGATGAGCGGCACCGAGCTGGCGGAGGCACTGCGGACCCAGCTGCCGACCCTGCCGATCGTCTTCGTCAGCGGCTATCCCAAGGATCAGCTGCCCGGGCGATTCGGCAACGCCCGCCTGATAGCCAAGCCGTTCGGCCGCGACCAGATCGCGCAGGCCGTCGCCGCACTGCTGCCGGTACGATCCGAATGATGCCGGCCGCAGCGACCGACTCCATGGCCTCCCCTCCCGACTCGACGACCTACGCGCGCACCCTCGACTGCGTGCATTGCGGGCTGTGCCTGCCGACCTGCCCCACGCATCAGGTCCTGGGGGTCGAGGCCGACTCGCCGCGCGGCCGGGTCTACCTGATGCGCGCCCTCGCCGAAGGCCGGGTCGAGGATCCGCAGGCGATCCGGCCCTTCCTCGATCGCTGCCTCGACTGCCGTGCCTGCGAGACGGCGTGCCCCTCGGGTGTCCGCTACGGCCAGCTGCTCGAGGACACCCGCGCCCGCTTCGAAGAACAGTCGCCCCGCCGCACCCGCGCTACGCGCCTCCTCCGTTGGCTGCTGTGGCACGTGGTCGCCCGGCAGCGCCGGCTGCGATTGCTGTTCTCGTTGCTCCGCCTCGCCGAGATCACCGGCCTGCGCCGTCTCGGCACCTGGCTGCGCCTCGTGCCCGCGGCCATGGCCGAGCTGGCACCGCCGGTGCCGGCGGCCCGCGATCGGCGTGCGCTGCGCCCGGGGTTGCACGTGCCGCCCGCCGGCGTCGAACGCCGCGGCGTCACGGTCGCGCTGTTCACCGGCTGTGTGATGGAGCAGATGTTCGGGCGCGTCAACCGCGCCACCTTGCGACTGCTGCTGGCCAACGGCTTCGACGTCGAGGTGCCGGCGGCACAACGCTGCTGCGGCGCGCTGCTCGCCCATGCCGGCCATCGCGACCTCGCCCGCCGGCTGGCGCGCGCCAACGTCGCCGCCTTCGCCGGGGCCGACATCGTGCTCAACAACTCCGCCGGCTGTGGCGCGGCGATGAAGGAATACGGCCACCTGCTCGGCGATGCCGACGGCCGTGCCTTCGCCGCGAAGTGTCGCGACCTCGGCGAGTTCCTCGCCGCCACGGGGCTGTCGGCGACGCCGGCCGCCCGCCGCGGCACCGCCGTCTACGACGACCCCTGCCACCTCTGTCACGGGCAGGGCATCCGCGATCAACCGCGCCGGCTGCTGGGTCATGTTCCCGAGCTGCAGATCGTGGCCCACGATCGCGCCGAGGACTGCTGTGGCTCGGCCGGCCTCTACAACCTGCAACAACCCGAGCTCGCAGCGCGAATAGGTCGGCGCAAGATCGAAGCGGTGCTCGCCGCTGATCCGGACCTGATCATCACGGCGAACCCGGGCTGCATGCTGCAGCTCGACAGTCTCGTCAGAAGGTCCGGCCACGTTGTGCCCGTTCGCCACCTCGCCGAAGTGCTACTGCCTCCAGAATGAGCCGTATCGTCGCCACGCTCAGCCTCGGCTGCCTCGCCGCCATCGGCTTCACCGCCTTCGGCATGCTGCGGGGTGACCACACCGAGCGGATCCCGATCCCCGATTGCCGCGGCGGCTCCGACGAGCTCGATGCCGGCAACGGCGACCTGGCTCGTGAGCTCGATGCGGCACGACGCAGCTGCAGGCGTGAGAACCTCGACGCCGTCGTGGCGCGGCTGCGACGGCAGGTCGAGGCCCGTTCACAGGATCGCGATTCGTGGCGTCTGCTGGCCGAGGGGCTGCTGGATCGGGCGCTGCAACGCGGACACCTGATCGGCATGCAGCCCGGACGCCCGGTCTACGACCGGCTGCCGGACGAGGTCGCCGCCGATATCGACGCAGCCGCGGCCGCCGTGCTGCGGGCACAGGAGCTCGGCGACGATTCCGCCGATGTGTTTCGCATCAGCGCCGAGGTCATGGGCCAGCGCATCACCGGACTCGGCAGCGCCCTGCAATGGAACGGTCGCATCGAGGAAGCGATCGCGAAGGCCGGCGAGCGGGCGCAGGACGATCCGCGGCTCCACCTGGTCATCGGCTTGCGCAAGCTGATGGCGCCCGAGTTGCTCGGTCACGACCCCGACAAGGCGCTGGAGCATTTCAGCTACGCGGCCGAGACGTTGCCGAATGACGAACGACCGGCGTTGTTCGCGGCGATGGCGAGCTACCTGAAGCAGAAGCGACTCGATGCCATCGGCTGGCTCGAACGCGCCGTCGCGCGCAACCCGAGCAACGTGTTCGCGCAGGTCGTCCTGCACCGCCTGAGGCGTGGCGAGGACGATCCCTTCGGCCGCACGGTGACGGCGGCCGAGGCCGCCGCCGATGCCCCTCGCGGCGGCAAGTAGCCGGCAGGTGGAAGGGGCTTCGGGCGCCCTCGAGAGGTGACCCGGAAGGGGTGAGCCCGAGGCGGATCAGCCGCCGACCGGCGCCACGATCGACCAGGCCGCCTCGCTGGACGACATCAGGCCATTGGGCGCGTTCGGATCGAGCACGAACCACTGCGTGTAGAGCGACATGCCGACGTAGGACGTCACCGCCGGCATGAACACACTGACGTTCGCGATGCCGGTTCCGGGGCCGCCACCGACGGTCGTCGCCCACAGCGAGGCGACGGCGTTCTGCCGCAGCATGCAACCGTTCGGGGCCATCCCGAGCAGGGTCCCGACATCGGCCGGCAGGAACACCGTGCCGAAGCTGGTCCGGCTGTCACCGATCATCCACATACACAGCCGCTGACTCGACGCGCCGTCGAGTTGGTGACTCCAGGTGATGCCCGGCCAGGGCAGATTCTGCACGCTGTTGTTCGGCACGTGGAAACCTTCGCCGGCGCAACCAGTGCCGTACTCGAGGATGACGCCACTGCGGCCGCGGAACTGGGTGATCATGCCGATGTTCGCCTGCACCTGGCCGGTCGTCGCCGCGGGGTTGCCGGCGAAGTAGTTGCGCGACGTCTGCAGGATCCCGGCAACGGTGCCGAGGTTGTTGTAGGCGAACGGCTGGTTGCTCCGGCTGTTGCCGAAGATCCTGATGTCGACCACGAGCGATCTGGTCCGATCCCAGGTGAACTGGCTCGTGAACGGGATCGTCATCACGATCGTGCCCGGCCCGCCGGCGGCGAGCTGGATGTTCTGGCGCGGCGCGACGATCTGCGGCGGCTCGGTGAAGTTCTGGTCGAATACCCCCGCGAGCCCGAGCGCATTGCCGTAGCCGATCGCGACCTCCATGTCGATCATGGTCGCGTTCGACGACTGCGTGGATCCCGCCATGAAGGCCATCTGATCGATGCGAACCGGTGTCGTGAAACCCGAGGTCAGCGACGATGCCGAGTACCACTGCTGATACCGACCGGTGCCGCCGCCGAAAGGCCGGTTGACGTTCGAGGTGGGCGAAGATGGCGCCGTCACGAGTGTCTGCGCGGACAGCGCGGAGCTCGCGAGAACGACGAGGATCGAAGTGAGTCGCATTGGTCGTAGTCTATTCGCTGAGGAGCATAGGGAGTCTACCGGATGCCGGAGCCCCGGCGGGCGATTCGCGCCCGTTCGCACCCCGACACCCCCTGTAGTCGGCGAGGCCCCGATGGCAACGGGAGAGCTGAGTTCAGAAGCGAAGTGAATGCGAGATCTTCAGTTCGAGCGTCTGCTGCTCGGGCACGAAGGCGCCGTCGGCATCGCGATGCCAGCTGCTGCCGAGCACGGCGAAGAAATCGCAGCCCGGCGAATAGATCCAGCGCAGGCGGCTCTGCCAACCGATCTCGTTCGATTCGTTGTCGAACTGCACGAGCGTGAGCAGACTGGCGGCGGGTGTGAAGTGGAGGTCCAGGCGCCCGGCGGCGACGTGCGCATCGAAGCCGCGGCCGGGCCCGAGGTCGACCGTCGACACCTCGTAGCTGACGCCGGTATGCAGCAGCGGCGAGACGCGCCATTTGGCGTCGATGTCGACGCGATCGCGCGTGCCATCGAAGAAGCCACCGGTCTCGACGACGAGCTGACAATCCCACGGCCGCGCCTCGCTGGTCCGCAGCAGCAGGCCACCGCGCGTCGTCCAGTAGTCGCCGGCCAGGACCGCGGTCGAATCGTGGAACAGCAGGAAGTCGGACTCGACCCGTTCGAAGTGTCGATTGCCGAACAGCACGATGCGGTCGCCACTGTGGAAGTTGACGCCGAGGCCGTCGAGGCCGAAGCGGAGGTCGCGGACCTCGCCGTCCCACCGGTCCTGGCGATCGAGATCGATCTCGAAGACGAGGTTGCGCACGGCGCCGCCTTCGCGCATCCGCGGGTCGTAGCCGATCTCGAAGGTCGAGGTGCGGATGCCGTGCCGCGAGACGTAGCCCATCGCCGGGTCGAAGTCGTCGCTGACCCAGCGCGTGCCGAGATCGATGTCGAGCTCGCTGCCGTGGCTCTCGAGCATGACACCGAAGCTTTCGCCCTCGTCATCCTGGTCGCCGCCCGACGAGCGAACGTAGTCCAGCGACGCCTGCAGATCCATGTCGCCGACGAACTTCGACCAGCGATGGTAGAGGTCGACGCCGCCGACGCGGTTGTCGGCGCCACCCGCCGGATCGCCGTTGGTGGCCAGCATCCCTACCGTGGTCTGCTCGTCGATCGCGTACTTCAGCTTGGCGACGCCGAGGTTCGCCCCTTCGCCCGCCGCCGTGTCGTCGGTCTGCACGTCGAGCAGCCCGATCTCGAACGGCCCCGATTCGCCGGTCAGCTTGACGCCGCCGAGCAGCGGCACCTTGCCGCCGTCGCCGTCGAGGCCGATCCGGCGCGTGAAGTACGGCAGGAAGTTGGTGCCGCCCGCCCGTTGCGCGCCGAACGCGAAGTAGCTGGTGCCCTGCAGGAAGAAGTCGCGCTTCTCGGGGAAGAACAGCGGGAAGCGGTTGAAGTTGATCTGACGGCCGTCGCTCTCGGTCTCGGCGAAGTCGGTCAGCGCGGTCGCCGCCAGCGTCAGCGACGGCGTGATGCGATAGTAGATCTCGCCGCCGAGGTCGGGATCGAAGTCCCAGCTCCTGTCGACGGCCCGATCGCGCGCCATGCCGGCCGTCAGATAGGGCACGACCTCGAGGCCGATCCCCGAGTCGATCGCGCCGAAGCCGACCATGTTCCCCATCTCGCTGATGCGGAAGAACGGCACCGACTGCACGGCGTTGGCCCACTGGTGTTCCTCGTTGCGCGTGCGCAGGTAGCGGCGCAGGTTGAAGCCCCAGGCGGCGCCGCCGTTGGCCCGCGGCAGGCTGCGGAACGGGATCGCGATCTCGGCCACCCAACCGTCTTCGACGACGCGCGCGGCGCCGTCCCAGATCGTGTCCCACGGCTTGTCGAACTTGGTGCCGTTGGCCGAGACCAGCGCGTCGCCGATCGAGCCACCGGCGCCGATCTGGAAGAAGTAGGCAGTGCGGCGATTCTGGAACGGATCGAGCAGGATCTCGACTCGATCGTCGGGGTCGAGCCTGGCGTCGCGCGATCGCTGCGTCGCCCGGATGTGCTGCGGCTCGTCGTCGAAGCAGTAGAGCCCGATGTAGAGATGGCGGCTGTCGTGCAGCAGCTTGACGACCGTGCGCTGGGTCGGCGCCCGCCCTTCCCAGGGTTCGACCGTGACCAGATCACCGATGCTCGGCGCGTCGCGCCAGCAGGCCTCGTCGAGGCGGCCGTCGAGGCGCGGCGCGGCGGCGGTCTCGACGCGACCGACGGTGGCGGTCCGGCGGTCGGGGCGGGCCTCGTCCTGGGCCGGCGCGGCTGCCCCGAGCACCGGGGCCAACAGGAGACAGAGCCGAACCGACATGGGGCGCGGACCTTACGGGCTCGGTGCCCGATCTGTTGGCTTCAATCGGCGCGCGGCGGGCCGGACGCGGGCCGCATCACAGCCGCTTCAGCGGTCGGCGGACCTTGAGGCCTTGGGCGCTACCCGCCATGCCCGCCGACTCGCGGAACGACGAGCCGCCGCTCATGCCGCTGCCCATACCGCCATCCATGCCTCCACCACCCATGCCGCCCCCCATGCCGTCGCTGCCAGCGGCGGCGGGCCGTTTCACCGGCGTCTGCTCGATGCGCTTCCTGACGTCGTCGGGCCGGTTGGCGCGCGACACCGCGTCGTCGGCCGAGATCTGCCCTTCGGCGTAGCGCCGCACCAGCTCGTCCTCGAGCGTCGACATGCCGTGCGCCTTGCCGGTCTGCATCAGGTTGAGGATCTGCGTCGTCTTGCCCTCGCGGATCAACGAACGCACCGCATCGGTCGCGACCAGGATCTCCTGCGCCGCGGTGCGACCGCCGCCGATCTTCGGCACCAGGGTCTGCGAGATCACGCCCTGCAAGGTCGTTGCCATCTGCACGCGCACCTGCTGCTGGGCATCGGTCGGGAACACGTCGATGATGCGATCCACCGTCGAGATCGCGCTGGTCGTGTGCAGCGTGCCGAAGACGAGGTGGCCGGTCTCGGCCGCGGTGATCGCCATCGAGATGGTCTCGAGATCCCGCATCTCGCCGATCAGGATCACGTCCGGGTCCTGCCGCAACGCCCGCCGCAGACCTTCGCGGAACGTCGAGCAGTCCTGGCCGATCTGGCGCTGCGTCACGAAGCACTGCTTGTCGGGGTGCACGAACTCGAGCGGGTCCTCCATCGTCAGGATGTGGCCGTGCTCGTTCTGGTTGATGAAGTCGATCATCGCCGCCAGCGTCGTCGACTTGCCCGACCCGGTCGGACCGGTGACGAGCACGAGCCCGCGCGGCTTGCTCGCCAGGTCGAGACAGATCTGCGGCAGGCCGAGCTTCCGCGCATCCGGGATCTCGTCCGGGATCAGACGGATGACCATGCCGACGGCGTTGCGTTGGTGCAGCGCGTTGACGCGGAACCGCGCCAGGTCCTTGACCGCGTGCGAGAAGTCGATGTCCTTCTCGCTGACGAAGCGCTCCCACTGCTCGGGCGACATCAGCTGGCGGGCCAGATCGGCCGTCATCTCCGGCGTCAGCCGGCCGCGTTCCTCCTGCGGCTGGACCGAACCGTCGATGCGGAAACCGGGCGCGCTGCCGGCCTTGATATGCAGGTCGGATGCGGACTTGGCGACCATGTCGTGGAGCAGATCCTGAATCTGAATGGGCATGCGTTCCTCGTTCCTGGGCTTCTGCCGCGACGATCCAAGCCGTGGATCGGCAGCGCCTTCGACCCGCTGGAGTCCAGCCCGAATCGAGGCCCGGGATGGGACGAGCGAGCGCGGTGGCATCCCTTCTCCACATCGACAAGGCCGATCTTAACAGACGGTCGATACAAGGGAGGCATCTCCCATGAGCGATCCCAGCGAGTTCACGAGCAGGCGCAAGGTCGAGGCCGGCGACGGCATGGGCCGCCAGTACCGACAGCCCGATGTGCCCGATCAGCAGGACGGAGTCGCGGCCAGGCCGGAGCCGCGCAACGGCGGCGGTTCTAGCATCCCCGTCGGATCCGTCGCCGCCGGTACCGCGGCGCGCGCCGAGCAGTCGCTGGCGGGTGATCGAACCCACCTGTTCGTCAACCGCGAACAGTCCTGGCTGCAGTTCAACCGGCGCGTCCTCGAGGAGGCGCAGGACCCGACCAATCCGCTGCTCGAGCGCGTCAAGTTCCTGGCCATCTCGAGCACCAACCTCGACGAGTTCTTCGAGATCCGCGTCGCCGGCGTCATGGAGCTGGTCGAGGCCGGCCTGCAGGGCGAGAACCCGGACGGACTCAAGCCACAGGAGGAGCTCGATCGCATCCGCGCCGACGCCCATGTCTTCACGGCGGCGATGCACCGCACCTGGCAGGAGCAGCTGCTGCCGGAACTGGCCGACGCCGGCATCGAGTTCAGGGCCGTCCGCCAGCTCACGGAGAAGCAGCGGAAGTGGGTCGACAAGCACTTCCGCAACGAGATCTGCCCGATCCTGACCCCGCTCGCGGTCGACCCGGCGCACCCGTTCCCGGTGCTGCTCAACAAGTCGCTGAACGTGGCCGTGCTGCTGCTCGATCCGAGGCAGTCGCGTCGCACGCCGCGGATGGCGGTGGTCCAGGTGCCGCGGACGTTGCCGCGCATCGAACGCATCCCGGCCCTCGACGGCACCGCCGCCTACGTGTTCACCGCCGAGATCGTGCGCGACAACCTGAGCGAGCTGTTCCCGGGGCTCGACGTCGTGCACGTGACGACGTTCCGGGTGACGCGCGACAGCACCATCGACATCGACGAGTTCCAGTCCACCGACCTGATGACGTCGATCGAGAAGGAACTCGTCAAGCGTCGCCGCGGCGAGCCGGTACGACTCGAGGTCGACCAGGACGCCCACCCGGACATCATCGACCGCTTCGTCAAGGCCTTCGGGCTCGAGCCCGACGACGTCTTCCTCTGCAACGGCCCGGTCAACCTCGGCCGCGTGATGGAGCTCTACGACATCGTCGAGGCACCCGAGCTCAAGGACCCGCCGGCGCAGCCACGACGGACATGGGTATGGGCGACCGCCGGCGAAATGTTCGCCGATCTGCGCGAGGGCGACATCCTGCTGCACCATCCGTACGACTCGTTCGCGACCGTCGAGGACTTCGTCCGCTTCGCCGCCCGCGATCCGAAGGTGATGGCGATCAAGCAGACGATCTACCGCGCCGGCAGCAGGAGCCCGATGGTCGACGCCCTGATCGAGGCCGCGCAGCAGCGCAAGCAGGTCACCGCCATCGTCGAGCTCAAGGCGCGCTTCGACGAGGAGGCCAACATCCAGTGGGCGCGGCGCATGGAGAAGGCCGGCGTCCACGTCGTCTACGGCATCGTCGGCCTCAAGACCCACGCCAAGTGCACGCTGGTGGTCCGTCGCGAGGACGACGGCCTCCGCCGCTACTGCCACCTCGGCACCGGCAACTACAATCCGACGACGGCGCGGCTCTACACCGACGTCGGCCTGCTGACGTCGCATGCCGAGATCGGCGAAGAGGTGGCCGAGACGTTCAACATGATCACCGGCTACACGCGCGTGCCGGTGATGCAGCACCTGCTGGTCGCGCCGTTCACGCTGCGCGATCGGATCCTCGAGCTGATCCAGGCCGAGACCAGGAATGCCAGGGCCGGCAGGCTGGCCAGGATCCGCGCCAAGCTCAACAACCTGGCCGATCCCCAGGTCATCCTCGCCCTCTACGAGGCCTCGCAGGCCGGTGTCCAGATCGACCTCTGCGTGCGCAGCGTCTGCTGCCTGCGGCCGGGCGTCGAAGGTCTCAGCGACAACATCCGGGTCATCGCCATCGTCGACCGCTTCCTCGAACACAGCCGCGTCTTCTCGTTCGAGAACGATGGCGACCCGCTGGTCTTCCTGTCCTCGGCCGACTGGATGATCCGCAACCTCGATCGCCGGGTCGAAGTCGCCTTCCCGGTGCTCGACCCCGAGCTCAAGCAGCGCGTCGTCGACGAGGTCCTCGAGGTGTCGCTGCGCGACAACCAGAAGGCCCGCCGCATCCTGGCCAGCGGTCGCAGCGAGCCGATCGCCATCGCCAAGGGCGAAGCCCCGCTGCGCAGTCAGCTGGCCCTGCTCGAGGTCAGTCGCCAACCCGAAACCGGCGGCGATGCGGCCACGGCATCGGCCAAGCGCCGCAAGAAGAAGGGTAAGCGCCGGAAAGGCCGCGATTGACGCCGTCGCCCCGCGGGTGAGTTCAGTGGTTTCCCGGATGGTTGCGGCTCGGCCATCGCCCTAGGGTGACCGCCCTCTCGTACTCGACGCCCGGCCCAACGAGCACCGCGGATGGCCCGACGTAGCGCATCGGCCGCGCCGATCCGCGGTGTTCGCGATCCGGCGGCGGCCACATAGGATCAATGCTCTCGCCGCCGACACCCCAATCCACCACGACCTTGGACCAAGAGATCGACCTGCTCGACGCCCTCGGCTACGTCGCCTTCGAGCAGGTGCGTGATTCGGTGTTCCGCCCGGTGAGCAGGGTCCCGGGCTGGCTCGCTGACCGGTTTCCCGAGCTCTCCGCAACGACGTTCGATTTCGGCGCCGTCTTTCCGATCATCGAGTCGCTGCTGGTCGAGGCCGAGCCGGTCTGGTGCGGTCAGGCCGATCGCAGGGTCGGTTCGGGACCGTGGACGCAGCTCGACGCCAACGGACAGCCGAGTGTCCTCGAGGCGACCGCCGCGCTCGACGGCCATGGCCGCCGCGTGATCGTCGTTCGACTCCTCGGTATCGAGTTCGCCGAACGGCAGCAGGCGCTGCAGGAATCGCGCGAACAACGACTCGCCTACGAGAACCTGCATCAGGTCCACGCCGCCCTGGCCGAATCCGCGCGCCAGACCCAACGCATGGCTGATGAGCGCCGCACCGCCATCGAGATGCTGCGCCAGACGCGCATCGAACTCGAGGACCGCATCGCCGAGCGCACGGTCGCCCTGGTCGAGGCCAACGCACGATTGCGCGAAGAGGCCGCCAGGCGCGAGCAGTCCAACGCCGACCTGCTCCGGCACCAGGAGCGACTCCGCGCCCTGGCCGACCGGATCCTGGTCGCGGAAGAGGACGAACGCCGCCGCGTCGCCGAGTTCGTGCACGATCAGATCGGGCAGAACCTGGCGCTGCTGAAGATGCAGTTGCACGGCATGCGCAAGGACGTGGCTGGCGAGGCCACGTCGAGTCTCCATCAGGCCGAGCAGCTCACCGATGCCATCATCGCCGATTCGCGGCGCGTGACGGCCAACCTCGGCACGCCCGTGCTCTACGAGCTCGGCGTCGTCGGCGCCGTCGCCGACCTCGTGACGCGCTTCGAAGAGGCCCACGGCATCCAGGCCCACTGCGAGGACGACGGCCGCGACAAGCCGCTGGCCCAGAACGTCAAGCTCTTCGTCTACCAGGCGATCCGCGAGCTGCTCCACAACGTCGCCAAACACGCCCGGGCGCGGCAGGTGACGGTCAGCCTGCGTCGCGAGGGTTCCGGGGTCATGGTCACGGTCGCCGATCAGGGCGCCGGCTTCGATCCGGAACAGGACGAGCAGGTGGTCACACCGTCGGGCGGCTTCGGGCTGTTCAACATCCGCGAGCGCGCGATCCACCTCGGTGGCGTCTGCCATGTCCGCACCAGGCGCGGTTTCGGTACCGAGGTCGTCATCACCCTTCCCCTGGCGCAGGAGCGCTGAGCCCATGAGGATCCTTCTCGTCGACGACCACGACATCATGCGCGAGGGGCTGGCGACCCTCCTGCAACAGGCCGGGCACGAGATCATCGGCCAGGCCCGCGACGGTCGCGAAGGCCTCAGGATGGCTGGCAAGCTGACGCCGGACCTCGTCGTCATGGACATCGGCATGCCCGGGATGAACGGCGTCGAGGCGACGCGCCAGATCCTGGCGCTCAAGCCGGCGCCGAAGGTGATCGCGCTGTCGATGCATGCCGACCGCTCGTACGTCGGCAACATGCTCGAGGCCGGCGCCCGCGGCTACGTGCTCAAGGAGTGCGCCTTCGACGAGCTGGCCCATGCGATCGCGACCGTCGCCGATGGCGGGGTCCACATGAGCGGCAAGATCGCGGGCGTCGTCGTCGGCGACTACATCAACCGACTCGGCAACAAGCCGCCCCGGGCCTCGGGCGAGCTGACCAAGAAGGAGCGCGAGGTGCTGCAGCTCGTCGCCGAAGGCAAGAGCACCAAGGAGATCGCCAAGACGCTGTTCGTGACCGTGAAGACCATCGAGACCCACCGCCAGCGCATCATGAACCGACTCGGCATCCGGTCGATCGCCCAGCTCACGAAGTACGCGATCAGGCAGGGACTGACGACGCTCGACTCCTGACCGACCGGCGAACCGCGAACCTCGACCTGGACTCGGCCCCGGCGCGTGACCGATACTGCGGCGAGAGCCAGTCCAGCAGATGATCCGCCACAAGGTCGCAATGGTCGGCGCGTTCGCCGTCGGCAAGACGAGCCTGGTCCAGCGCTTCGTCACCGGCCTGTTCTCCGACCGCTACCTGACCACCGTCGGTGTCCGCATCGACAAGCGCGACATGGTGGTCGACGGCAAGGACCTGACCATCGTGCTCTGGGATCTCGAGGGCGAGGACAGCGCCCACAGCCTGCGGCTGTCGCACCTGCGCGGCAGCGCCGGCTGCCTCCTGGTCGCCGACGGCACCAGGCCGCACACGCTCGACACCGCGCTGCGCCTCGGCAGCGAGGTCGAAGCCGCGCTCGGCAAGGTGCCGTCGCTGCTGCTGCTCAACAAGCGGGACCTTCGCGGAGAATGGTCGGTGGGCGAGGCGCAGCTGGTGGCCGCTCGGACGGCAGGGCACGAGATCATCGAGACGAGCGCGCTCAGCGGAGAGTCGGTCGAGACGGCCTTCGAACGACTGGCCTTGCGCATGCTCAGGAACCGGGAGACGCGGTCAGGGTGATCCGGCGACAGAGTGATCGGACTGTCGGCGCCGGGTGATATCCTTCCCGACCCGCCCCAGCCGCCCGCGACCTTGACCAACGACCCGAACCCCAGTCTTCCCGATCCGACGCCAACCCCCGCCGCCGCCAACGCCGACCTCGATCGCGTACGCGAGATCCTGTTCGGCGACCGCTCCAGGCAGATCGCCGATCGGATCGCGGCCCTCGAGGCACGGATCGAGCAACAGGACCGCGACCTGCGCGAGCTGATCGCGGCCACGGCGAACAGGAACGAGGCGGCGTGCGCCGATCTCGGCGTCGGACTCGACGGCCTGCGCGCCGCCAAGCTCGATCGCGACGCCCTCGCCGGCCTGCTCGCCGGTATCGTCGACCAGCTCGGCAAGATCGACGGCAACCCGGAGTAGCGGGCCTTGACCGAGACCCAGCGCAACGACGCCGAGATCGAGGAACTCTGCGAGATCCTGATCGGGCTCGACCGTGAACGCCTTCGGGCCGCGCTGCGCCGGCTCGAGGATCGCGGCGCGTTCACCGAGCTGCAGAGCCGGACGCTGGCCGATGCCATGCGACTCGCTCTGGCCAACGATCCCGCGTTCGCCGACGGCATGGGCACGCTGATCGGCAAGGGCGTGCACGCGACGGTGCAACGCGACAGCGCCGCCTTCGGTCGCGCC
Organism: Planctomycetota bacterium; assembly: GCA_020425885.1. The sequence continues at coordinate 19,987 of JAGQRA010000605.1, forward strand.
CTCGCCCCGGCGATGGGCCCGGCGATCCGCAACGCCGTGCGGCTGATGCTGCAGAACTTCATCAGCTCGATCGAGGCCACGGTCGACCAGCAGCTGTCGTTGCGCAGTCTGCGTTGGCGCCTCGAGGCCTGGCGCACGGGCCGACGCTTCGCCGAGGTCGTGTTCCACCACACGCTGCTCTACCGCGTCGATCACGTCTTCCTCGTGCACCGCGAAGGCGGCATCCAGCTGCTCCACGCCTCGGCGCCGGGCGCGCTGTCGCGCGAGCCCGACCTGATCGCCGGCATGCTGACCGCGATCCAGGACTTCGTCCGCGACGCCTTCGCCGCGCCGAGCGGCGACACGCTGACGAGCTTCGCCGTCGGCGACCTCGAGGTCATCGTCGAGTCGGGCTCGCACACTGCGCTCGCCGCCGTGGTCCGTGGTCAGCCACCTGTCGACCTGCGGCTGCAGCTGCGCGAATCGCTCGATCGCATCGAGGAGACCATGGGCGTGCAGCTCGCCGCCTTCGATGGTGCCACCGCCCAGTTCGAAGCCGTCCTGCCCTACGTCGAAGGCTGCCTGCTGCAGTCCGAGCTGCCGAGCGCCCGGGAATCGGCGCGCCGGCGACCTCGACTGTTGCCCTGGATCGCCGTCGCCGGGGCCGTCGCCGCCATGGTCTGGCTGGTGCTGGCCTGGACCGCCGCCGCCGACACCGAGCGCCGCTTCGCCGCCTTCCTCGCCGAGCTACGAGAGGAGCCGGGCATCGTCGTCACCGACGTCGAGGCGACGGACGAGGGCTGGATCGTCAACGGCTTGCGCGACCCACTGAGCCGCAAGCCCGAACTCCTCGCGGCCCGGCAATCCGTCGGCACCCTCGTGCAGATCGTCATGCGGCCGTACCAGGCCCTGCACGAGCCGTTCATCATCGAACGTGTGACCCGCGCGCTGCGACCGCCCGCCGGAGTCGAACTGCAACTGCACGGCGACCGGCTCACCGTCGAGGGTGTGGCCGGACACCGCTGGCTGCTGCGAGCCGAGGCCATCGCCGAGGCGATGCCGGGGATCGGCGCGGTCGATACGACGAGCGTCATCGACGACGACGAGCGGGCCTGGCAGCACGCCGCCGCCGAACTGAGGACGACACCGCAGCCGCTGGCGACCCTGCAGCACGGCTACGGCGACGAACACCGCTGGCTGCTCGACCTCGTAGGCGAGCTCGATCTGCGCGGCCGCGCCCTCGATCAGACCTCCCTGCTGCGCTGTTCGATCGTCACGCCACCCGGCTACGACCCGGTGACGGCGGCGCAGACGGGTCGTGTCGCCGTGGTCACGTTGAGCCGGACGATCCCGTTGCCCCTGGTGTTCGTCGGCCACACGATCGATGCCGAGGCGAAGGAACAGATGCTGAGATTCGAGGCGGTGGCGCGACGGTAGACTGGCGCAATCGGCGACGGCCGCCGCTGCCGCCGCCCACCGAACCAGGAGGCGACCATGTCCAAGCGCTGCACGCATATCGGCAGCCAGGCCGACAAGCTGCTCTTCGCGCAGAAGTTCATCCGTCACCACCTCTCCTGCGAACGTTGCGCCAAGGTCATGGGCGATGTGTTGCGCCAGGAACGCACCCGCGAGTCCGGGGACGGCAAGCGCGAGCGGGTCGGCAAGTCGACGATCCTCGTGCTCGACAAGGCGACCCGTAAGAACCTGATGCGGGAGGTGGGCGCCATGCAGGCCCAGTACGCCGCGGAACCGAAGAAGACCTGGCAGACGACGACCCGGGTTCGCCTGGTCTACGACTGCACCAAGCCGAAGGCCAAGGTGCTCAAGAACAAGAGCTTCAAGTACGGAGTCCGCCTCGGGCCGAAGGGACCGACGGGCGAGCCGATGTGGCAGATCTACCACTTCGACAAGCTGGCATAGCGCGCCGGGCGGGCGTGGCTCTCGCGTTCGCTACTCGGCGAACCTCACCGCGAACACCGGCGGCAGGTTGTTCGCCAACGTCCGCCAGCTCGCGCCACCGCCCTCGCCGAGCCACAGGCCACCGGTGGTCGAACCCATGACCAACGTCCGGCCGTCGGTCGAGACGTCGAGACCATGGCGATAGACGAGGTCGTAGGCGTGTTGCTGCGGCAGCCCCTTGCGCAACGCACGCAGGGTTCGACCGCCATCGGTCGTCTTCAGCACGACCAGCTTGCCGCCGATCGGAACCCGGCACTCGTCCTTCTGCGCCGGCACGAACCAGGCGGTGTCGGGGTCCTGCGGGTGCGCGGCGCAGGCGAACCCGAAGCGACTCACGGCTTTGGCCTTGCTCTCCTGGAAGCGACCGCCACGGCCGGTGCGGAAGATGCCGTTGTGATGCTGGCACCAGATGCGGTCCGGCTTCGCCGTGCACTGCGCCAGCCGATGCGGATCCTGACTGTCGACCTCGTAGGCCTTGCCGGACGGTGCATAGTCGGCGCGCATGCCGTGGGCGACGTTGCGCCAGGTCCGGCCGCCGTCCTCGGTGCGCCAGGCGCCGCCGCACGAGATGCCGACGGTGACGCGATCGGCATCACGCGGATCGACGAGGATGCTGTGGATGCCGGGCGTGTCGTAGCCGCCGCCGAACCACTTCTTGCGCCCCTTCTGGTTCCACAGGCCGGTGACGAGCTGCCACGAAGCGCCGCCGTCGGCCGAATGGAACAGGCCGCCCGGGATCGTGCCGCACCACAGACCGCCGGGCATGCGCGGATCGATCTCGAGACTCCAGATCAACTTCAACGTGCGCGGCCACGGCCGGCCGCCGCCTTCCTTCTCGACCTTGCCCTTCGGCAGCTGCGGATAGACCGGCACCGCGACCTCCTGCCAGCGGCGCCCCTGTCGACGCTGCAGCTTGACGCCGAAGTGACCGTGGTCGAGAGCCGCATACAGCGTGCCGTCGCGCGGGTCGGCGAGCGTCATCGACACCGGCACGCCGCGGAACTCGGGCGCCGCGAGGCGCCAGCTGCGGCCAATGTTCTTCATCGTGAACAGGCCCTTCTTGGTGGCCACCAGGATCTGCTTTGCCATACCGGAGTCTCCGATTCTGCGTCAGCCGCCCGACAACGCCTGCAGCACGTCGATGACCGCAGTCGACCTCACCGCCGTCGAAAGCCGCGCGCGATCGCGCACGACCTCGCCATCGACGAACACCGTGATGTGCTGGCGCAGCGCCCCGCCGTCGTCGAGCAGGTAGCCGCGCAACGTCGGGTAGATCGCGAAGGCGGCGTCGAGCGCCTCACGCACGGTGCCGCCGGTCACGTCGACCGGCGGACAGGCGACATGGCGCTGCAGCACCTGCGGGAAGTTGACGCGCGGCATCGGCGCAGTGTCGGGGGGCGCTGACGCGACCTCAAGAGCGGCCGGATCGGTCGGGACAACTACCTTGGGTTGCCAAAAAGAGAAACCCCGCCGAATCAGCCTCTGCAGGCCATCCGACGGGGTCTTGTGTGGCGAGGGCGACGGGACTCGAACCCGCAACCACCGGATCGACAGTCCGGTACTCTAACCAATTGAGCTACGCCCCCACGCGAGGGGTCGAGGATGCTAGCCAGCCCATCCCGGTTTGCAAGGTGAATTAAGCCGGCCGCCGGGGTGCCCCCCGACGGCCGGCGCCACTCAATCTCACTCTCTCGTCTCGGCCTCCGGGCGTGCCCTCGCGGGTGCGCCGTTCGGCCATCCATGCCCAGTCTCGTAGGATGATGGCCCGCGAAACACAAGTAGCTGCCGGGCCCGCCTTGCCATCGACCCCGGCCACCGGCCCATGCCACTGCCTTCACACGACTCCCCGCTCGCCCGCCTCCGCCTCGGCTTCGCCGGACCAGGTGGCTGTGACGAGCCGCACCTGTCGGTGGACGGCATGACACCGATCGGCCCCAACCTGTCGCATTGGCCCGGCAACCGCACGCCGCCGCAGTGGAAGGCCGACCTCAGCACGGGTATCGCGTTCCGCTTCATGCGCGCCGCGGCGGACGAGCAGGCGGCGTTCCTCGGCGACGTCGAACTCGTCGTCAACGATCACTTCGACACCGACGGCTTCTGCTCGCTGCTCGCCATCCTGCGGCCCGACTGCGCCGCCGTGCGCGAGGAGCTGCTGCTGGCGGCGGCCGCGACCGGCGACTTCGGCAGCTGGCAGACCTGGCGCGGCTTCGCCATCGACCGCATCATCGCCCGCATCGCCGCCCCGGAATCGCCGGTACACAACGTGTTCGCGCGGATCGTCGACGACGGCGAGCGCGCCCTGCGGCGCTACGAGTGGCTGATCGAGAACGCCGAGTCGGTGCTCGATCATCCGGGCGGCTACCGCGCGCTGTTCGCCGACAAGATGGCGACGGTGCAGGAGGAGATCGAGAACGGGCTGCGCGGCGCCGTCGATCGGCGCCCGATCGCCGGCACCGGCTGCGCGGTCCTCACCAGCACAGGGCCCCTGCACCGCATGACGCTCAACACGCTGGCGGCGGCGTGGCAGGTGTTGCACGTCGACCACGGCAATGACGGAACGCGCTACCGCTATCACGATCGCACCGAGTCCTGGTTCGAACTGGTGACCGTCAGGACGCCGCCGCGTCGCGACCTGCGCCCGTTGGCGCAACGGCTCGGCGAACTCGAACCGGCCCACGACGGCGCCAGCTGGTGCGCCGACGCGCCGACCGACCCGATCCCCGAGCTCTACTTCGGCGTGCCCGCGCCACAGGAATACGGCCAGCTCACGCGCGAGCTGCGCCCCAGCTCGCTCGCTGTCGACCGCGTCATGGCCGAGTTCGCCGCATTCTTCGGCACCCCGGCGCCCACCCCTGCGACATGAGCCGAGCTTCGCCCGTCCTGCGCGCGCTCACGGCTTTCGTCCTGGTCCTCGCTCTCGGCGCGGTGTTCCACGGCGGCGGCGCCTTCTTCCAACCGCAGCTTCACCTCGATCTGCTCGGCGCGCTCGGCGTCGTCGGGCTGTGCTCGCTCGGCCAATGCGTGGTCATCCTCGGCGGCGGCATCGATCTCTCGGTGGGCGCCGTGGTCGGCCTGGCCGGCATGGTGTTCTCGGGTCTGCAGCTGCAGGCCGGATGGCCGTGGCCGCCGGAGCTGATCGCGACGGTCCTGGTCGGCGCCGCGGTCGGCTTGATCAACGGCGTGCTCGTGACTCGCCATCGGGTGCAACCGTTCCTCGCCACGCTGGCCATGATGGTGATCGCCCGCGGCCTCGCCCGCTTCGTGCCCGAACTCGCCGGTCTACCGGCCA
>JAGQRA010000606.1 GCA_020425885.1 Planctomycetota bacterium
GACTCGCACCCGCAAGTTCGACACAGCTTGACCCCGCTCCGAGCGGGGCCTGGTAATCAGGACACACCATGTCGTACCAGCCTATGTCGATCATCGATCCGGCCGACACGCCGACGGTGGTCGATCCCCCTCCGGTCAACCAGTCGTTCCGGTTCCGCAACTTCCTGGTGCCGCTCGGCATCTATGACATCACCAACACGGCCTTCCAGGCTCAGGACCTGTTCTGCGCCGGCCAGACATGGTCGCCGTTCGGTGATCTGATCGTGGCAGGGGGGACCGGGTTCGATGCCGCATCCACCCCCCTGTTCGATGGCGCCGTCGTCACGATGGTCATGAATCCGCGGCTTCCATCCGCGGACTACCCAGGTGTCACTGCTTCGCTCTACCCGGGCTTCGACGGCATGTGGAAGCGCGGTGACGATCTCGAAGACGCGCGTTGGTACCCGACGACGACGCTGACGAACCGGCTGTTGCGACTGGCCAACACGACCTACCCGAGTGGGCGCGAGGTGGTCGTCGTTGCTGGCGGCAGCAATGACGATGGCAGCAATCTGCCGCAGGACAACCCGACCTGGAACACCTACGAGGCACTGGTCATCAACCAGGAGGCCACCCCAACCAACGTCGGCTACGAGAAGGACTTCATCGGCTCGCCGCCGGTCTACACCTGGGACGGACCGGGTACCGACACCGACTACCGGGTGGACTGGCTCTACGAGTACCCGCGCCTGCATCTGCTCTCGAATGGCCGGCTGTTCTTCTCGGGCTATCCACCGCGCGCGGCAACCGTCGATCACGATGCCGGGCCCGGCTCCTGGACCAAGACCCCGGGGCAACCTGGGAAGAAGTACAGCAGCGTGTGGACGGCGCTGCGCCATGACGCCCCGAGCCTGCTGTTTCCGAACCTCGGCGGTGGCACGCCCGATATCGTCTATCGCCTCGGCGGCTGTGACGAGCACTGGTACGACCCGCCGGGCGGCGTCCCGGGTTCGCCCAACGGCACAACGGCGACGATGGAATCGATCCATGCCGCGGTGCCGGGCGCGACCTGGCAGGCGGCCGCGTCGATGCCTTCGACCAACGGTACCAACGGCGGCCGCTTCCTCTGCAACGCCGTCATCACCCCGACCGGTAGCATCCTGGTGTTCGGCGGCCTGCATCGTGCCCAGAACACTGCGGGCGGCGTTCTGACGAACTTCACGCCGGTGTTCAACGTGCAGATGTTCGAGAACGGCAACTGGACGACGCTGTCTGCGAACCCGGTTGTCGTGGGCCCGAACCTCCCGCTGCCCATTCGCGACTACCACTCGACGGCCGTGCTGCTGCCCGATGGGCGCGTGTTCGTCGGCGGCGGCAACATCCGCAACTACGACTACGAGATCTACTCGCCGCCGTACCTGTCGCTCGCGAGGCCGCAGAACGTCGCGTTCAATCCAACTCCGGTTTTCGACCCGTTCATGGGCGCGCACGTCTTGAACTACGGCGCCACCTACACGATCCAGTGCAATAACCTCGGTCCGGAGGGGCTCTCACTCGCCAAGGCGGTGCTGATGTCGCCAGGTGCCATGACGCATCACAGCGACATGCATGCACGCTACTTCGAACTCAGTGCAGAGGAGTCATCGGTGACGTCGAGCTACATCACGTTCGTGGCACCGAACAACGATCGCGAGGTTCCGCGCGGGATCTACATGCTGTTCCTCGTCACTGACGAAGGCGGCATCTCCGAGGCGACGTGGGTGGTGCTGCGATGAGAGGTCTTCTGCTCACTCTGCTCGCGATCGGGAACCTACCGGCGCAGGATCTGCTCTGGCAGATTCCGTCGCCGCCCTCGACGGTCGAACGACTGTGGATGACCGGCTTCGTCGACTTCGACCGGGATGGGTATCGGGACTTCCTCGAGATCGTCTACCCGAACGGCTTCACCAACCAGATCTTGCATGCCTGGATCACCTCGGGTCGTGACGGCTCGCTCTTGTGGTCTCAGCAGGATTCTGCGCTCGTGCGGCTCGCCGACGGCGGCGACATCGACGGCGACGGCCACCGCGACCTGCTGATGGTACGCGACTGTTGCCAGGGCCCGTACGTGCGCGTGCTGCGTGCGTACTCCCTGCACACCGGCCAGCCGATCTGGGAGAACATCGGGCCGCAGAACTACAACTACGGCCGTCGCGTCATCGGGGGGCTCGACGTCAACGGTGACGGCCGTTCGGACGCGATCTGCACGACGTTGAGCGTGCACGATTCGACGGTCTTCGTCTACGACAGCTCTGGGGCTCTGCTCTACTCGCGGGCGTTCCTGCCGACGCACTACGCGATCAGCATAGCCGCACTCGGTGATCTAGACGACGACGGCGGCGATGACTTCGTCGTCGGCACCAACGACCCGACCGACAAGGGTGAGCTGTTCGTGTTCTCGGGCCGGACCGGCAACATCATCCGCACGAGCTTCGGGTTGCAGGCCGGCGATCGGACGAGCGAGCACGCGAGCAGCTTCGGCGACCTCGACGCCGACGGCTACGACGACTACGGCGCATTCCCGTACTGGTCGGCATCGCGGGCGATGGCGGTGACCTACTCGGGTCGGACCGGGCAGTTGCTGCGGACATGGCCCGTCTACGCCAACTCCGTCGTGACCGGCGAGGACGTTGACCAGGACGGGGTGCCGGACCTAGTGCACGGCGCCGACTGGCCGGTCGCCGGTACGTTTCCGCAGGTGTACGGCAGCACGCGCGCCAACTCCGGACGCGATGGCGCCGAGTTGTGGCGCGTCGACAACTTCTACGGCGGCCTGACGCAGAACAACGGCACGTATGGATGGATGGAGCACTCGGCATGCCTCGGTGTACAGCCCGGCAATCCGTACCCGGTGATAGCATGGCTGGACCTGGATTGGTTCATGTCAAACACTCACGGTGGCCGCGTCCGCGCCTACCGCACCAACTTCGCAGGCCAATCCCCCGTCACCGGCACCGCCTGCAGCACCCTTCCAGAACAACCCCTCATCGGCGCCCGCCAGAGCGCGTTCGGCTCGCGCCTGACCGTCGCCCACGCGCCGCCGCATGCGCTGGCGTGGCTCAACCTCGCGCTGCGCGGCGCCAACACCTACGCCGGCCACCAACTCCCGCTCGACCTGACTCCGCTCGGGTTGCCGGGCTGCAGCCTGTTCGTGCCGCCCGGCATCACCTACACACGTCTCACCGGCTCGAACGGCATCAACCGCGGCTACACCGCCGTCGCCCTGCCGTTCCACCTGACCGCCGCGACCACCGGCATCGACCTCGGGGCGCAGTGGCTGGTGTTCGACCCGGTCACCTTCGATCACGCCGCGACCGCCATGCACGCCTTGCGGGCGCAATGAAGCAATCTTCGGCTGGCGCATGCTGCCGTTGCCGCGGAACGGCCGCGGGGGACGCGCCTGTAGCTTGCGGATGTACTCGAGAACATCGGTGAGGTTTGGCGGCGGCCTTCTCGACCGCCTGAGAGGGTACCTTCCCCGGCCTCAGGGCTCGCGGCGGAACAGCAGCTGCGGTCGTGACGGGATCCCGACCCGGGGCTCGAACGTGCGGCCGTCGCCCTTCGGCACGAGCTGACCGGCGGGCGCGTAACCCGGCAGCACCAGTCGCAGCAGATCGTCGACCCCCTCGAGTCCGTTCAGCCCGGCGAGCACGGCTTCGCGATTGCCGGTCGCGACGACGGCGCGGTAGAGCTCGGCCACCGCGTCGGCGTCCTCGATCGGGCCGAGGCCATCCAGCACGACCAACGCCGCGCGACGTTGCCGGGCCGAATCGACGAACTGCTGCCGCAAGGGCCCGAGCAGCTCGCGCGAGCGGGCGCCGCGCACGTCGTAGAGCGCCATCGCGTGCGCCGAGCCGCGCTTGCCGGCCAGCCGTGCCAGGTAGCCGTGATACGGCACGATCACGTCACCATCGGCCTCGCGCAGCATCGCCACGAGCCGCTGCCCGGCCTCGGCATCGGCCGCGGTCGGCAGATACGAGGTCAGATCGCGAACGATCGGCGGGCCGGCGCGCCGGCCATTGCCGAAGTCGAAGGCGAACAGCAGGAACTGGATCACGAGCACCGACGCGACGGCGCCGCGGACGCGACCGCCGCGATCGACGGCGGCACGCCA
>JAGQRA010000607.1 GCA_020425885.1 Planctomycetota bacterium
ACGTGCGGGTCGCTCGGCGCGATCGCCAGGCCGATGCGGCCGAGCTCGCCGGTCGGCATGCCCTCGCGTTCGCCGAGCCGCTGCCACGTGACCCCGCCGTCGACGGTGCGATACAGGCCCGAGCCCGGGCCGCCGCTCGCGAACGCCCACGGCCAGCGGCGGTGCTGCCACATGCCGGCGAGCAGCTTGTCGGGGTTGCGCGGGTCGATCACCAGGTCGCCGCAGCCGGTGCGTTCGTCGACGTAGAGCACCTTGTTCCAGGTCTTGCCGCCGTCGGTGGTCTTGAACACGCCGCGCTGCTCGTTCTCGTTCCAGCTGGTGCCGAACGCGGCGACCCACGCGGTGTCCGGCTGTTGCGGGTGCAGCAGGATGCGGTGGATGCGCTCGGTCTTCTCGAGCCCGAGCTTCTGCCAGCTCTGGCCGCCGTCCACGGTGCGGTAGATGCCGCGGCCGACGCTGGCCGAGTTGCGCGGGTTGCCCTCGCCGCTGCCGACCCAGACGATGTCCGGCGAGCGCGGGTCGATGGCGATCGCGCCGATCGACGCGACGTCCTGATCGTCGAACACCGGCGTGAAGCGCACGCCGCCGTCGGTGGACTTCCACACGCCGCCCGAGGCGGCGCCGACCCAGACGACCGACGGGTCACCGGGCACGCCGACGACCACGGCGGTGCGGCCGCTGCAGACCGCGGGGCCGATGGCGCGCGCGCTGAGCCCTGCGAGCAGCCCCGCGTCGAACGGGGTCGCGGGTGCCGGCGGCTCGACCGGTTCGTGCGCTACGGGCGCTTGGGCGTGGAGGCCGGTCAACAAGGCGAAGATCGACGGCAGGACGCGGCGGCGCATGGCGGGGCACGATACGAGGCTGTTCGCCGGCGGCCCAACCCGAGTGCTGCAGATCCGCCGCGGCGCGGTCGGGCGGTGCCGCGACGGGTTGACGCGTCGGCGCTGCCGGGCGATGGTCCGCGGGCGGCCCGACCAGGACCAACGATGTCAGCTCCCGACCCCGACCCGATCGTCGAACTCGTGCATCGATGGCACGGCGGCGATGCCGACGCCCTGCGACAGCTGGTGGGCCACGAGATGTCCTGGATCCGCCAGCGGGTGCGCCAGCGCCTCGGAGAATCCCTCCGCCTGCACGGTGACACCGACGACTTCCTGCAGGAAGTGGTGCTCGACATCCTCTCCTACACGCCGCGCTTCGTCCCTGCCGACGCCGACAGCTGGCGCGCCCTGATGACCCGGATCATCGAGAACGCGCTGCGCGGCAGACACGAGTACTACGGCCGACTGCGGCGCGACCGCGCGCGGCAGATGCCGCTGCCCGACGATTCGATCCTGCTGCTCGATCCGCGCAAGCGCACCGGCACCACGCCGAGTCAGCACGCGATGCGCAACGAGGAGGAGGCATGGCTGCGGCTGGCGCTCGAGCTCGTGGACCCGCTGGATCGCGACGTGATCGTCATGCGACAGTGGAGCGGCAGGACCTTCGCCGAGATCGGCGACGACCTCGGGGTCCCCGAGAACACCGCGCGCATGCGCTTCAACCGCGCGCTCGCTCGCCTGGCCGACAAGGTCGAGGGCCTGCGACGAGGAGTCGTCTGAGCGCCCGAGAGCAAGCCACGACACGGGCGCTCAGATTGCCAATCGGCGGCTGCCTACGCGGCCGCTCCGCTCATCGCTCGACGGCCCTGGCGGCCCGGACCCCGAGCGTGCCGCTGCGGTAGTCGACGGTCTCGGACAACGAACGGTCCGAGCTGCGCAGCGCCGTCAGCGTCATGCCGTGGTCGCCGCCGCGAAAGACCACCGAACGGGCGTCGTAGGGCACCACGCGCAGGCCGGAGCCGGGTTCGGTCGGACGCCAGTACCACGCCATCCGGTCGAGGGTGAGTTCGCTGACGTTGCCGTGCATGTCGTGCAGGCCGAAGTCGTTGCACCGGAAGCTGCCGACCGGCGCGTGCACGATGTGGCCATCGTCGAGGTCCGGTTCGGTCTCCCAGCGCGCACCGCCGCGCACCGCCGCCCGGTCGGCGAAGTTGGCGTATTCGACCGCGAGCTCCCGCGCGCCGAAGTGCCAGGGTGTGCTCGTGCCGGCGCGACAGGCGTACTCCCACTGGGCCTCGGTCGGCAAGCCCAGCCCATGTTGCTGCAACACCTCGAGCGCCATGCGTTGCGAGACGTTCTCCACCGGGTTGCGGCCGGTGAGCTGCGGGCCCGCCGTCATCTGCCGACCGAACGCGTAGACGCTCGGGTTGCCGCCGTCGGACAGCCGCTGCCACTGTTGCTGCGTCGTCTCGTACTTGGCGAGGAAGAACGGTTCGAGCTCGACGACGTGGACCGGTGTCTCGTACGGCCCGGCAGCGGCGTCGTGATTCGCGGCGGCGGCATCGACGGCCTGCGCGCCCATCGTCAC
>JAGQRA010000077.1 GCA_020425885.1 Planctomycetota bacterium
CGTGCTCGGCGCCGATCCGTCGTACGGCGACTTCGAGCTCGTGGTCGACGAGGCCAGCAGCGCCTTCGCGGCCGGCCTGCGTACGGGCGACGTGCTGCTCGGCATCAACGGCGAGCCGGTCCCGGACTGGGACACCTACGACCGGCTGCGTCGCGAGTCTGGTCAGCTGCAGGTCGAGGTCTCCCGCGGTGAGGCGGTGGTGTCGGCGACCCTGCCGAAGGCGCTGGCCGGCGAACCGGGGCCGCCGCGCATCGGCGTGCACCAGTCGCTGCGCAAGGTCGTCGGCATCCGCGCCGGTAGCGCGTTGATCGCGGGCCTCGGGCTCGAGCGCGGCGACACGATCCTCGCCATCGATGGCCGCGTCTTTCTCGGCGGCGACCTGGCCGACTTCGCCACCGGCCCGACGGTGATGGTCGTTCAGGTCGCCCGCGACGGCAAGCAGGTGCAACTCGAGCACGAGGCAACTGCCGACGACCGGGCGACGCTCGCCGACAAGCTCGCGCTCGGCCCCGATGGCAGCCTGCGGCTGCAGCCGATTCCGGACACGGCGGCCACCGACGCCGGCATCGCCGATGGTGACGTCGTCGAGGCCGTCGCCGGCAAGCCGATCGAGACCTGGGACGAGCTGCGTGAGGCGGTCGAAGCCGCCGGCGACCAGCCGCTCAGTCTCACGTTGCGCCGGCTGCCGGCCGGGACCACCGCGTTCTTCGATCCCGATCGGCGCGACCTGCCGCTCGGCGAACGGGTCGAGATCGCGATCACGCCGCGTCGGACGCCGACGCTCGACAATGGCGTGCAGCTGGTCAAGGCGCCGCTGCAGTGCGAGGTCCGGGCCGACGGCTTCGGCGATGCGCTGCGGCTCGGGGTCATGTGCTCGCTCGACCTCGTCAAGCAGTCCTATGTCACGCTGAAGCGGATGATCACGGGCGACGTCAGCACCAAGAACCTCGGCGGTATCGTCCGCATCTCCGAGTTCAGCTACCGCGCCGCCCAGCGGGGTCCGTCGTGGTTCTGGTATTTCCTCGGCCTGATCAGCGTCAACCTCGCCTTCGTCAACCTGCTGCCGATCCCCGTGCTCGACGGCGGCCACATGCTCTTCCTGCTGATCGAGAAGGTGAAGGGCTCGCCGGTCAGCTCGCGCGTGTTCGGCTACAGCCAGGTGGTCGGCCTCGTCTTCGTGCTGCTGCTGGTGCTGTTCGTGACCTACAACGACATCATGCGGCACCTGTGAACGGTCGGCTGTTCGCCACCCTGCGGCTGCTGCGCGCCGGCACCCTGTTCTCCCCCGCCGCCGATGTCACGGCATCGCTGGCCGTGCTCGGCCTGCCATGGGATGCGACCGCGGTGCGCGCCGTCCTCGCCGGCGTCTGCCTCTACGCGGCGGGTATGGTCTGGAACGACGTTGCCGATCGCCGGCTCGATGCCGAGCTGCGGCCCGAACGCCCGCTGCCGAGCGGCGAGCTGTCCGTCGTCTTCGCCGTGGTCCTCGGGTCGACCCTGCTCACCGCCGGCCTGCTGGCATCTCCTTGCCGAATCTGGCATGGCACCATGGCCGCCCTCGTGCTCGCCTACGACTTCGCCCTCAAGCGAATCGACTGGCTCGGGGCGATCGGCATGGCCACCCTGCGCGGCATGAACCTCGCCACCGCAACCGCGTTGGCCGCCGCCGCACCCGACCCGCAGGCCGGCCGTGCCCTGCTGATCGCGGCGCTCTGCTACGGCATCTACATCGCCGCGGTCACCGTGCTCGGGATCTACGAGGATCGCCCCAGCGTGCAGCCGCGTGCGGTCGCCGCGGTGCAGGCCGCGCCACCGCTGGCCGCAATGTGTGGGCTCGTCGCGGTCCAGGGCGGCCTCTGGCCGGCCCCCGTCCTCGGCCTCGTCCCGGCCGTGTGGTTCGCCCGTCGCAACGCGCGCCGGGTCGCGTTCGATCAGGCGACGATCCGGCGCGCCATGACGCAGCTGCTGCTCGGGACCATGCTGTTCTCGGCCTTGCTTGCAGCTGCTTCGAACCGGTGGATCGAGGCCGCGGCGATATCCGTGGTCATCGTTCCGGCGCGATGGATCGCGCGCAGTATCGCGCTGACCTGAACCGGCCCGCTACTGCAGGCCGAGACTGCGCAGCCGCGTGACCCAGGCCGCGCGGGCCTCGTCCTTCGACATCGTTCCCTGCCGCACCAGGCTGCGCAACGCGCCCTTGAATCGCTCGAGCTCGAGCTCCAGTCGCGCCTCGGCGTTCGGGTCGGTCTCGGGTTCCGACTCCGAAATCGCGGTTGACGTCCCGGCGCGGTCGACGTCCTCGCCGTCGATCGCCGCCTCGTCTGCGGCATGCTGATCGGCGTCGTTCTCGATCTCCAATTCGCCCTCGCCGTCACCGGCATCGTCCTCATCATCTATGGCGGCCACCAGGTGCTCGGAGATCGAGGCGACCTGGGCCTCCGGGCGCTCGCTCGCCTCGCCCACGCTGTCGAGCAATTCGCGTCGCACGTCATCGAGGTCGGTGGCGAACGGATCCTGACCGATGTGCTTGTCGAGCAGCTCGGCCGTGCCCTCGTAGCGGAACTCGTCCAGGGCCGGTCCGACGATGTTGTTGACGTTCGGCTCGAGCTTCTCCTCGCCGCCCATGCCCCGCTTCTTGTGCAGCATCGCCAACACCAGCGAGTTCATGCGGGCGAAGGAGTCGATGAGGAACGACTCCATCTCCCGTTCGATGCGGACGTCCGCCTCCTGCACCGCATCGTGGGCCATGCGCTCGACGATCGTGGCCGCCTGCTTGGTGGCCGAGGCGAAGAACTCGTGCACCTCGCGCGTCAGCTGCTGGTCCCGGACCTCCCGCTCTTCGGCCTGTTCGAGTTCGCGCAGCGCGGAGTTCTCGTACGAGGCATCGGCCGTCAGCGGCACTCGGCTCTTCGAACGAATGCGTTGGCGACGGTAGCTGTCGAAGTCCTGATCCACGTTTCCTAGCGACATGTCTTCTCCCTGATGCGAGCCGGCCTCCCGACGACGGCCTGATTGCCGTCCTATCGAGCGTTGCGATCTGGACCTTGACGCCGGCGGGCCGCGAAATCCCCGAGCAACTCCAGCGCCTCGGCACGCCCCATTGCCACCGGCGATTCGTCGGCCGCGGCGTGCACGCGTCGCAGCAGTTCGCCGACCATCGGACCGGGTTCGACGCCGAGCGCCAGCACATCGCGACCCGTGACCAGTGGCTCGAACACGGCCGGCAGCAGGTCCAGCTCGCGCGACGCATAGGCGTGGATCTGCAGATTGCCATGGCTGCCGATGCAGTCCGCGCGGTGAAAGGCGAGGTGATGTCCGAAGTTCGGTGAGCGCAGCCAACGTTCGCGCCGCCGCGGCCGCATCTGCGGCAGGGCGGCGAAACGGATGTGCTCGCGGCAGACATCGACGACGTTCTCGATCAGTTCCCTGCCGGCGCGAAACCGTTGCAGCACCTCCCGGGCCATGTCGGCCGAGAGCTGGTCATGGCCGTCGAAGCGGATCCGGTCGTCACCCTGGCGCCAGGTCGCGGGCTTGCCGATGTCGTGCAGCACCGCGCACCAGGCCAGGATCGGGTCGCCCGCCGGCACGGCATCGAGCACGAGCCCGACATGGGTCAGAACATCGCCTTCGGGGTGGTATTCCGGCGGCTGGGTCACGCCGTCCATCGCCGCGACTTCAGGCAACACCACCGCGGCCACGCCGAGGTCCACGAGCAGGCGCAGCGCGGTGCCGCGCCCGGCGCTGGTGAACGCGTCCGTCAGTTCGCGATAGACGGCTTCGGGGGCGAGCCGGGACAGGCCGGCAGCGGCCGCGCGCGCCGCCGCGGCGGTTTCGGCAGCGATCGCGAAACCGGTGCGGGCGGCGAACCGGACGAGACGTAGCAGCCGCAGATGGTCCTCGGCGAAGCGCTGATCGGCGTCGCCGATGGTCCGCAGCAATCGTCGTTCGAGGTCGTGCAGGCCGCCGATGTGATCGATGACCTCCCCGGTGGCCAGGTCGTAGAACAGCCCGTTGACGGTGAAGTCGCGCCGTTTCGCATCGGTGTCCAGCCGGGAGACGAAGCGAACC
>JAGQRA010000608.1 GCA_020425885.1 Planctomycetota bacterium
CGAGTTCGACGACGGCAGCGTCGAACGCCACGACCTGCCGGTCGAGATCTGGGCCCAGTCCGACCGCGTCACCCGCACCCTGAAGACGAAGAAGGAGATCGTCAAGGTGCGGCTCGATCCCGATCACATGCTGCCGGACGTGCAGGCGAAGAACGACGTCTGGCGGGCCGAGAACTGACGGCGCAGCGGGTCGCGACCGGACCCCGGTATAGTGCGGCGACACCACCTGTGCTCGCGCACGAGGAGTTCCCATGCGACCCGATCGGCTACGACCCGTCCTGGCTTTCACCGTCTCGTTCTGCTCTGCCGTCCTCGCCCAGACCGGCACGGTCCACACCGGCACCGCCCCCGGCAGCGTCCGCCTGTCGTCCGGCTGGACGCGCAGCCTCACCGCGCAGCCCGACGGCAGACTGTGGTGCCTGGTGCGCGAACTCGACGGTTCGGGCACTCCGGCCGGCAGCCACCTGCTGCTGTTCGCCTCGACCGACCAGGGCGGCACCTGGACGCAGATCACCGACGTGCCGACGATCGGCGACAACCGCGGCGCCATCGCCGCCGGCCGCGACTGCGATCGGCTGCACGTGGCCTGGACCGCCACCGACACCGGCTCCTACCAGAACCTCTACCACCAGGTCTTCGACACGACGACGTCGACCTGGATCGGAACGCCCGAGCTGCTGCTGGCCGGCACCAACGCCAACGATCAGTACTACTGCAACGACATCTCGGTCACCGCGCAGGGCACGATCGGCATCGCCTTCAACACCCATCGCACACCGACCCTGGCGGGGTTCACGAGCTGGTCGGGCGGCATCTTCGTCCGTCGCAGCGCTGACACCTCGTTTCAGGGCCCCTACCGCTGCAACACCGACAGCTACGGCATGCTGGCCAACATGCAGGCGATCGGCGAGGTGTTCCACCTGTGCTTCCGCACCAACGCCGGTCTCTACGGCATCCGCTATCGCGCCTTCGACGCGGCGCAGCTGCAGTTCACCACCGCCGCCGACTTGCCGCTCTACGGCGCCAATCAGAGCAACATGCGGGCGACCAACAGCAGCTCGATCGCGGCCGACGGCGACGGCAACCTCTACATCCTCTACTCGGTCGGTTCGCCGAACCCGGCCGGCGGCGCCCTCGAGATCGCGTTCGCGTCACCGACGACCGGCTACTCGACCTGGACGACGAGTCTGGTCGAAGCCGATCCGACGCTGACCGCCGGCAACGTCACCTACCAGCACTACACGCTGGCCCGGACCTCGGGCGGCGTGTTCGCGGTGTTCGCCAAGGCCGGCGAGAGCTTCCAGAACCTCTATGCCCGCATCCTGACACCGGACCCGGTAACCGGCGGCGCCCTCGTCACGCCGCCGGCGTCGACCTCGGCGATCCCGCTGCTGCTCACGACCGAGGCCGACACCTTCCAACTCGTCGACGGCCTGCGCGCCGAGGCCGTGCTCAACGACGCGATGGTCGTCTGGAGCGGCGTGCCGTCGAGCCAACCGGCCGGCCAGGTGACCTTCCTCGCCACCGGCACCACCGCGCGCACGGTCGACTGGGGCATCTCCTGCCAGGGCAACCTGGCCGAGGCGCCGGTGCTGCGTGGTCTGAACACGCCCAATGCCGGCTCGACGTTCACGCTCGAGATCGCCGCCGCGCCCGCCAACGCCGGGACCGTGCTGGCGGCCGGGCTGACGTGTCTGCTGCCGCCGATCGACCTGACGGCACAGGGCTTCCCGGGCTGCACGTTCTACTTCGCACCGGTCGCATCGTCGTTCCTCGTCACCGGATCCGCGGGCACGGCCACGAGCACCATCACCGTGCCCAGCGGCCTCGGCAACGGCTTCGAGATCCAGTACGGCGCGCTGGTGCTGGCACCCGGCGCCAACGCGGGCGGCGCCGTGTTCAGCAACGCGGTGTCGGTCCACTTCCAGTAGGCAGGCGCTGCCGATCAGGCGCCGCGCCGCTGCACCTTGACCTTGCCGCGCAACCGCGGCACCAGCAGCAGCGCCTCACGCGCGATCTTGCCGTCCATCTTCGACATGCCGACGCGGCGGTCGACGAAGTGGATCGGGATCTCGCGCACGCGGAAGCCGCGGCGCACCATGCGATAGGCCATCTCGATCTGGAACGCGTAGCCCTGGGCCGAGACCGAGCCGAGGTCCAGTTCCGGCAGCGCGTTGACCCAGAAGCAGCGGTAGCCCGCGGTGTTGTCACCGATGCCGGTGAACAGCCAGAAGCGGGCGTAGAGGTTGGCGCCGCGCGACAGCATGCGTCGCTTCCAGTCCCAGCCGACGGTGCAGCCGCCCTTGGTGTAGCGGCTGCCGATCACGAGCTCGGCCTCGGCCGAAGCGGTGACCAGGCGCGGCAGATCCCACGGCGCATGACTGAAGTCGGCGTCCATCTCGCAGACGCGCTCGTAGCCGTGTTCGATCGCGAACGCGAAGCCCTGCAGGTAGGCGGTGCCGAGCCCCTGCTTGCCCTCGCGATGCATGACGTGGATGCGGGGATCCGCGGCCGCCAGACGATCGGCGATCGCACCGGTGCCGTCCGGTGAACCGTCGTCGACGATCAGGATGTCGCACTCGAGGTAGGCGTGGATCGCCGTCGCGATCGCCTCGACGTTGTCCTTCTCGTTGTAGGTCGGCACCACGACCAGGGTCCGCCACGGCACCGTGTGCGGGCGCACCGGCAACGGTCCGCGGCCGGCGGCGATGCCGCGCTCGGCGGCCGCCCGGGCCTCGGTCTCGTCCTGGCCCGCGAGCACGACGATGTGGCTGCTGTCCCCGCCCTGCTGCACCGCCGTCTCGCAAGCCGTGAAACCGGCGACCACCTGGAGTTCGTTTGCCATGTCTTGGGCTCGCCGGCGCGACGCAGGCTGATGCGTTCGTACCCCCGTTGCCGATCGCGGTCAATGCCAGCGGCCGGTGGCGATGACAGCGGCTCTCGAACAAGGCGCGAACACGCGTTGACGTGGCAGCTTCACCGCGGTCCGATCGTGCGCCAGATGAGCTACCGCGACCTCGACCCCGACGCGGCGTTCGCCGAGATCCAGCGCGACCCGAAGCTGCGGATCCTCGACGTGCGGACCGACGACGAATACCAGTGCCACCGCCTGCCGAACTCGGTGCTGATCCCGCTGCACGAGCTGCCGCAGCGCTTCGCCGAACTCGATGCGACAGGCCGCTGGCTGATCCACTGCGAGCACGGCGCCCGCAGCCTCAACGCCTGCGAGTTCCTGCAGCAGATGGGCTTTCTGGATCTCGCCAACCTGCGCGGCGGCCTGGCGCATTGGGCCGGCCGCGGTCTGCCGCTCGAGCGCTGAAGCAGGGTCGCTAGACGAAGGGTCGCGTCGCTCAGTCCGGCGCATCCTGCCAGCGATAGCCGAAGTGGTCGAAGATGGCGCGGTCCTTCTGCAGCACCAGGGCGCGCAACTCGTCGTCGTAGTAGCGCGCGTAGTGGCGGTGCCGGCTCGTGTTCTGCGCCGGCAACGACGCGATCGCCGCCGCCATGTCGGGCGACACCGGGCATTGCTCGGCGATCAGCCGCAGCAGATCCTCGCGCATCGTCTCCATCTTGCCGACGCGACAGCCTTCGAGGCCGCGGCCGAGCATGTGCCACAGCGTCTGAAGGAACGGCCCCTCGCCATGCTGCAACGCGCCGCCGTCGCGAAACACGTTGCGCATCGAGGCCGCGAAATCGAGCCGGCCGCCATCGCTGATCTCGAGGAAGAACGCGTCGCGCGTCTTCTGCTGGAAGTGGAACCAGGACACGTACCAGGCGAACGGGTTGCGCACGAAGGCGAGCTTAGGCAGCCCGCGGTGGCTGTCCGGGATGTCGGCGAAGGTGGCGTGATCTTCGCGGCGCGCGACCTGCCAATCGGCCGGCGCGTGCTCCTCGAGCACGGCGCGAACGAAGTTGCCGCCCGTCTTCGGCACGTGCAGGAAGACGAAATGCCGGGTCAGGATCACGCCGCCGACTTCACCCTTCGCGGGGCCACAGCGCGGCCGCCTCGCGCCACTGTTCGACCGTCGGCACCAGGGCGAGCCGGATGAAGCGCTCCTGCCCCTTGCCGAAGAACGACCCCGGCGCGACGAGGATGCCGATCTCGCGCAGCCGCGCGGCGTAGTCGAGGTCGCTGAGACCCTCGGGCACCTCGACCCAGAGATAGAGTCCGGCCTCGCTGCCGTGTACCGTGAGCCCGCGCTCGCGCAGCGCCGCCAGCATGACCTCGCGTTTGGCGCCGAAGACCGCGCGCCGGTTCTCGACGTGACCGGGATCGGTCCAGGCCACGGTCGCGGCGCGCTGCACGAACTCCTGCGGCGTCGTGCCCATGCTGGCCCGGAACCGGCGGTAGGTGGCGATCAGCTCGGGATCGCCGGCGACGAACCCGGAGCGGTAGCCGGTCATGCCCGAACGCTTGCTCAGCGAGTGCAACACCAGACAGCCGGTGGTGCCGAACTCGAGCAGGCTGTGCGGCGGTTCGCCGGCGTAATGCAGATCGGCGTAGCACTCGTCGTTGACGAGCACGAAGCCGTACTCCTCGCGACACGCGACCCAGCGCTCGAACAGCTCGCGCGACAGGCAGAAGCCCGACGGGTTGTGCGGGTAGTTGAGGAAGACGACGCGGGCCCGCCGCAGCACCGACTCGGGCAGCAGATCCGGATCCATGGCGTAGCCGTTGCCGACGCCGAGCGGCACCGCGTAGGTCCAGGCCTCGGCGAACAACGCGCCGATCTCGTAGACCGGGTAGGC
The DNA here is from genome assembly GCA_020425885.1 of Planctomycetota bacterium. The sequence continues at coordinate 4,750 of JAGQRA010000608.1, forward strand.
CGGCTCGCCGTAGAGCACGAGGTCGCGATCGCTCGGCACCTGCACGAACGTCATCGGCAAATGGAACAGCGCCTCCTTGCTGCCCATCGTCGGCAGCACCTGGGTGACCGGATCGACGGTGACGGCGAAGCGCCGCTGCAGGTAATCGGCGATGGCGACGCGCAGCTCGGGCAGCCCGGCCGAGGCCGGATACTGGCTGACCGCGTCGATGCCCTCGATCATCGCCTGGCGCAGGATCTCGGGTGTCGGTTCGCGCGGATCGCCGGTGCCGAAGTCGTAGACGGTGACGCCGCGATCGATCAGCTCGCTGCGCCAGACCTCGAGGCGCACCATCGGATACGGCGGCAGATTGCGCAGGCGATCGTTCATCGGTCAGAGCCCTCCGACGCGGCGGTCAATTCGTCGCGGACACGTTCGAGCAGCTGCCTGGTGGCGCGGATGCCCTCGACCTCGGACAGCCCGTCACCTTCGTATTCGACCCCGATGTGACCGCGGTAGCCATGCTTGCCGACGACGATCTGCAGCATGCGGCGGTAGTCGGTGTGCGTCTCCTCACCGCGCGCGTCGAAGTCGTGCGACTTGGCGCTGACGCCGCGCGCGAACGGCATCAGCTCGTCGACGCCCTGATAGCGATCGTACTCCTCACCCTCACCGATGCGGAAGTTGCCGAAGTCGGGCAGCGCGCCGCAGCGCGGATGGTCGGCGCGCCGCAGCGTCTCGCTGAGCCAGCGGCCGTTCGACGACAGCCCGCCGTGGTTCTCGACGATGACGTCGATGCCATGGCGATCGCCGTACTGACACAGCCGGTGCAGACCGTCGGCCGCCAGCTTCTGCTGCTCCTCGTAGCTGCCGCTGCTCTGCGCGTTGACCCGGATCGAGTGGCAGCCGAGCGTGCTGGCGGCATCGACCCAGCGATGATGATTCTCGATTGCCCGGGAACGCCGGTCGGCATCGGGATCGCCGAGCGCACCCTCGCCATCGCACATGATGAGCAGGCTCACGATGCCCTCGCCATCGCAGGTCCGGCGGAGTTCGGCCAGGTAGTCGGCATCGCGCGCCTTGTCCTTCCAGAACGAGTTCACGTACTCGACGGCGTGGATGCCGAGCTCGTGCGCCTTCTTCGGAAAGCCGAGGTTGTCGAGCTCGCCGCGCCGCAGCATCCGGTGCAGCGACCACTGCGCCAGACTGATCGAGAACAGCGGTCCCGGGCGCGGGCGATCGGCGATCGCGCAACCGGCGATGGGCAGCAGCGGCAGCCCGCGCGCGGCGAGCAGACCGGCGCCGAGTCCGAGGAAGCGCCGGCGATCGATACGGCAAGGGGTTCTATCCATGCGCCGCGCATTGGAGAGCCCGAGGCGAGCCGAGGCAACCCTCGCGATGCGGCCCACGGCTCGCTATGGTGCTGGCCCGGAATCGGTCGCGATCGATCCCGCCGCCTTCCCCGCACGCATATCCACGAACTCAGCAGTCGAACGAACATGGCGATCCGCGTCACCGAAGCCAAGCGAGGCATGGTCATCCGCTACGAGGGTGAGCTCTACCAAATCGTCAAGTACGAGCACCTGACGCCGGGCAACCTGCGCGCCATCCACCACCTCAACCTCAAGAACCTGAAGAACGGCCGCCAGAAGGAGCTGCGTTGCAAGACGTCCGACCAGCTCGAGCCGGTGTTCCTCGACTCGCGCGACGCCCAGTACCTGTTCAAGGACTCGCTCGGCTACACCTTCATGGACAACGACACCTACGACCAGTTCGTCCTCAACGGCGAGGTCGTCGGCGACGTGATGCCGTACATCACCGACAACAGCAACGTCACGGTCGTGTTCGTCGAAGGCGAGGCGCTGACGGTGCAGCTGCCGCCGGTCGTGACGCTCGAGATCATCGAGACCGAGGACGCGGCGCGCGGCGACACCGTCAGCAACGTGCAGAAGCCGGCGAAGTGCAACACCGGGCTCGAGATCAAGGTGCCGCCGCACGTCAAGATCGGCGATCAGGTCAAGATCAACACCGAGACCGGCGAGTTCATGGGCCGGGCGTCGTAGCGCCCCCGAGATTCAGGGCAACAGCCGCCGCAGCACCTCGGCGCGCCCGATCCCGAGCTCGCGACACAGCCGCCGCACCTCGTCGTCCTCGGGCCGCGCCACCACCGCCCCGCTCGGCAGCCGCGCGACCTTGAACTCGACCGCGCCCAACGCGGTGGCGCGCGTCTGCTGCCAGCGTTCGAGGACGCTGCGCGACACGCGATGGCAGCGCACGCCGAGCGACGTCGATTCCTCGAGCAGCAGCTCGCGCAGCGCGACCTCGTGCGCCGCATCGCTGAGCACGGTGACGAGCAGGCCCGGACGCCCCTTCTTCATCTGCACCGGCACCGCGAAGGCATCGGTGGCGCCGCGTGCGAGCGCCTCGTCGAGCAGCCAGCCGACCAGCTCGCCGCTCGCCGTGTCGAGCTGACACGTGAGTTCGGTGAGCTCGAGGGCCGAAGTCGCGGCGCGTGTCTTGCCGACACTGACCCGCAGCAGGTTGGGAACGGCGGGATCGTCGCGGCTGCCGGCGCCGTAACCGATGGCCTCGGTACTGTAGGCGACCGGCTCGTCGAAGGCGTCGACCAGCGTGCGCAGCAGCGCCGCTCCGGTCGGGGTGGTGCGCTCGCCGGCGAGACCGCCGCTCTGCACTGGGATGCCGCGCAACAGAGCCGCGGTGGCCGGCGCCGGCACCGGCAGCACGCCGTGCGCCGCCGTGATCGTGCCCGAACCGGTGGCGATGCCGTTGGCCACGATGCGGTCGACGCCGAGCAGGTGGGTGGCGAGACAGGCACAGACGACATCGACGATGGTGTCGACCGCCCCCACCTCGTGGAAGTGGACCGCCTCGACCGTGGTGCCATGCGCTTCGGCCTCGACCTCGGCGATGGCGCGATAGACCGCGAGGCAGCGCTCGCGCACCGCGGCCGGCATCGCCCCGGCGCCGACGATGGCCTCGATCTCGGCCAGACCGCGATGGACGTGCGCCGTCGCACCGGGGCGTAGGACCCCGCCGTGCCGGCCTTCCGGCAACGGCATGAACGAGGCCTCAGCAGCGTGCTCGGCCGACACGCCACCCTCGAGCACGCGGAACCAGGTCCCGCTCAGACCGGCGCGCAGCACGCGGTCTGCTGCGAGCCTGACCCCCGGCAGGCCAAGTGACGCCACGGTCTCGGCGAGCGGCGCCAGCGGCACACCGGCGTCGAGCATCGCCCCGACCCACATGTCACCGGCCACTCCGGACCAGCAATCGAGAACTGCAATCCGCATCGTCGTCAAATGAGAGGATCCCCGAACCGATTGCCCGCCGGGGAACGGGCTTTGCAGACCGTCATGCGAGCAATTCGGAGCCGCCGATTCTGCCATACGGCTTCATCTGCGATACTGCCGATTCTGCCATACCGGCTGCCTTCGAAGGCGCCGGCGATCTGAGCCAAACGTGCCAACCTCAACCGACAAGTCGACTTCGAAGCTGACCGCGGCCGCGCGGCGGGGAGCACTGCGCGGGGCCGCACGCCTCGGCTTGCGATATGGCGCACTGTTGCTGGCGATCGGTTTCGCACAGGCCCAGGACGATGCGGTTCAGCGCCTCGTCGCCGGCGACGCCGCCCGCTGGATCGGCCATGCCGATCCGATCGTACGCGGCGAGGCCGCCCTGGTACTCGCCGGCCTCCACGACCCGCGCAACCACGGGGCGATCCTCCGCGTCGCGCAGGACAGCGAAGAGCCGGCCCGGCTGCGCGGCCTGATCGCGCTCGGCATGCAGGCCACCGCCGGCGTCGTCGTGGTCCTCGACGAGGCCCTGCGCGACCAGTCCGAGCGCACCGGGCCGGCCGGGATCTGCGCCGCCTATGCGCTCGGCAGCCTGCCTCCAGCCCACGCCTCGGCGGTCGTCACCCGCACGTTGTCGAGCTTCCTGGACAGCAACTGGAAGCGCCAGGGCCCGGTCCTGCTCGCGCTGCTGCACGGCATGGCTCGCCAGCCGCAACATCATCAGGTCGTCGTCCTGAAGCAGCTCTACGACGAACGCGCCAACCGCAACCCGGCGATCCGATCGATGCTGCTGCGCCTGCTGCTGGCCGCCGATGCGACGATGACCGAGGAGCGCGTGCTCGACCTGCTCAGGCACGCCAGCCCCGAGGAACGGCTCGCCGTGCTGGACTGGCTGGTCGACAACCCCACCGATTACGACGACCGCCTCATCGACCAGATCGAGCGCATCGCCAGGTCCGGCAATCGCGCCGAGCTGCGGGCGCAGGCATTGGCGGTGCTGACCCGATTGCGGCATCCGCCGGCGATCGAGATCGCGGTCGACGCACTGGGCTCGAGCGAGGCCGTCGAGGTCGAACAGGGGATGCACTCGGCGCTGGCCATCGGTGGCGCCAGCATGCGCCTCGCGCTCGAGCGGCACCTGCTCGACGCCACCGAACCCGTTTTGATCGCCGCCATGCTGCGCTCGTGGGCGGCGCCACCATCGGACGAACTCGCCGACCACTGCGCCGCCCTCGCCGCCGACCGCGAGCGGCCGATGTCGGTTCGCACCGCCGCGGCGACGATCCTGTCGCGCACTGACACGGCGCGCGCCGCGCCGCTGTTGCGCGACGTGTTCCGCGCCGCGAGGAACGTCAGCGATCTCGGCGAGCTGGCGCGCGCCATCGTCAGGACCAGCGAGCCGGTGCCGGCTTTGGCCAGGCTGCTGCCCAATCCTGAGGATCCGACGCTGTGCCCCGAGCACTGGCGCGCCCTGCTCGCCGAGTCGCATCCGGGCGCGACCCGTCACCTGCTGCAGGTGCTCGAGACGAGCCGATCGCCGACCGCCGAACTGCGCGCCGCGCTGACCTCGTGGCGGATGCCGATGGTGACGGGGCGGCAGCTCGGCGGCGGCACCGAGCTGCCCGAGCCGCTGCCGGCGCTGCTGTGTCAGATCGGGCGCTGAGATCGGCAGAACGAGACGCTCGTTCGGGCCTGAGCCACGCGGTCGACGAGGCCTCAGCGGCGGCGCGTCTTCGCGGGCACCGATGCCCGCACCTGCTCGACGATCGCGGCGCACTCTGCCGGGTCCAGGCAACCGGCAGTCGCGAACGCCTCGGTCAAGGCAACGCACGACTCGATCGCCTGCTCGGCGAGTTTCCGCCGCAGCTCCATCGCGTCCGGCAGTTCATTCAGGCTCACGCCCGACCGAACGCCGTCGCGGGCCATGAAGATCGGATCGGGCCCGATCTTCCGGAGGCTGCGGGTCCTGTCGAGTGGACCGGAACGCACCGGGATCGTGCGGCCCTCGCGATGCAGACGTTCGAAGCCGGTCGTGCAGGCGGAGCGGTAATCCTCTGTCGTCGCCTCGATGTCCGATCGATGTGCCTCGGCGACGGCCGCGATGCTCTGGCGCGCGGCAGGTGGAAGGTAGCGATCGCGCGGGTTGAAGGTGCGGCTGCGAAACAGCCGGCTGGCAGCGATGTTCTGCGGCGCGGCCAGCAGCGCCGCGACCTGGTCGCGGTCCCGCACGCGCAGGAGTCGCCATGCGGCATCGGTCTCGGCCGTCGGGGCCGACCCTGGCGGGACGCGGCGCTCGCTGATTGCTGCATCCTCACCAACCGATGCGGGGGCGATGGTGACCACCCCGGTCGATTCGGTCGTGTCGACGACTCGAGGCGGCTGCTCCCACGCCCGCGGCGCCGTCATGAGCAGGACAATGAGGAACCCGCCGACGATCCCCACCAACGCCACGCGTCGACACGATCTCATCGCCATCGCCTACTGCAGCCGGAACTGCTGCCGCCAGGTGGCGCCGTGGCTCAGAGTCACGGGGTCGAGCACGAGCCACTGCGCGGCGAAGGCGTAACCGAGGCCACTCGGCGCGAGCGGACGGCCGAGGTCGAGCCCCGCATAGCCGAAGGTCGGGCCGGCGCTGCCGACGACCTGCATGCCGACCCAGGTCGGCGGCACGAGCAGTTGGCAACCCGCGAAGCCGAACGGATCGAGCGCGATCGGCAGCGACACTCCGGCGTAGCTCGTGCTGTTCGCCGCAGCCATCAGGCACCATGCGAGCGCCCCCGGTTCGGCCGAACCGAGCACCAGGCGGCTCGTCTGCGTCGGCGACGTACCCACCCGGCGGATGCCGATGCTCGGCGAGATGCCCGTGCTGCTGCAACCGGCCCCGGATACCGCGGTGCCGGGCGGCGAACAACGCCAGACCTCGATGCGGCCCCAGTTGCCTGGGGAAGGCTGTTCGGCCAAGGCGTAGACCGGGTACGGGTTGCCGGGCTGGACTCCCATGCCGGCGATGGTGTTGGCATACATCGGGAACAGGCTCAGACCCCGCGGCTCGGTGTGCAGCAGGATCTGCCCATCGCGCATCGAGAAGGCGTGTGTGCGGCCATCATGGCCGGGTTGGGCATTTCGGTACCCCGGTGCCGACCCGATCACATCCGGCAGACCATCGAGGTCGGCATCGAGTCCGCCGATGAGGCGATCCCCGAACGGAAACGCCGTCGAACTCCACCGCCGCAGCGGCACACCGGTCGCGCCCGAGTAGACGTTCAACACGCTCCGGTAGCTACCCCAGTAGTTGCTGGTCGCGTAGTCGAGGAAGCCGTCGCGGTCGATGTCCCCGGCCACACACAGCGGGTAGCCGATGTTGTCGTAGGGCTGTTCGCCGAAGGTCACGCGCAGCACGGTTCCGGTGCGACCCGAGATCAGCGCCATGACGCCGTACCCGACGCTGTTGAGTTCGATGCCGCCGATCACGAAGTCATCGCACCCGTCACCCGTGACGTCACCGATCGCCACGGCATCGAGCGCGAGCATGCCGAGGTTCCAGGCTGGAACCGTATAGAGCAGTGCGCCCGTGTGGTCGTAGGCGAGGACGTCTGAGCAGCGTGGGCGCGTGCGCCCGGCGATCAGGTCGGGAAGGCCGTCACCATTGAGGTCGACTCGACCGGCCAGGATCCGACCGAGATAGCCGCAGTTGGGTTGGGTTGCCAGGAACAGCTGTCGGCTGAGATGAGGCGACCAGACCTCCACCAGTTCGGTTCCCAACTGATTGTTCCACGAAAAGGCGTAGTCGGGGTATCCGTCGAGGTCGAAGTCGCCGACCCCGATCAGGTTCTCTGGGTTAGCGAATGGAACCTGTCGGAATAGCGCACTGCCGTCGGCCCCAGACAGGACGTGAATCATCGGGAAGTACGCAGTGCTCGTGCCCCAGATTACCGCCAGCAGATCGTCGTACCCGTCTAGATCGAGGTCGCCGAAGGTCGCGATGTAGGTCGCCGAGGCCGGCGGATGGTAGTAGTCCCAGAGCAACTCCTGCCCCTCGAGGAAGGCGGATGCGAGACCGAGAGCAAGCAAATGACGGATCATTGGACCTTGATCCATGCGGCCTCGGAAGGAACCAGCGCACTGTTCAGCGCGAACAGCATGTAGTAGCCCCTTGGCAACGAGAGGTTGTCCGGGATATCGAAGACTCGTTGGTCGTGGCCGAGGTCCGAGCCGTCGTCACCGATCAGTTCGACGTACCGCGCCGTCATGTCGGCGTGATGGGTCATCGACCCTGGGGCCATGAGTACGAGCCGTTCGATGTGGTCGATCGCCTCGATGCCCCCACACTGGATCACGAGCCCTTGCAGGTCATTGGTCAGGAGCCACGTTTCGTCGACCGGATCCTGGGGAACCGGGATCCCCAGGCTGTCCTTGATCGAGAGGATGGTCGGCCGCGGTGGGTTTCCCTGCAGGTAGTGGGGAACGAAGATGTCGTAGTCGGTACCCGAAAGCCGAACTTCACCGCCACCGACGAAGACCCGACCATCTGGCAGGAGAACCGCCGTCGTGTGGTACTGTCGAGGAGTCGGCGAATCGCCAGCCGGCGATGGCAGTGTTGTCCAGCCGTTCCTGTAGACGGCGGTCTTGTAGTTCGTTGCGGCACCCTGCCTGCCACCGATCATCACGACCGAACCATCGGGCAGGATCACCCCGTTGGTCTCGGTCCGTGCACCGGGAGTGCCTGGAACTGTCCCGAGGGGGATCCAGGGGGCGGCAGTCTGTGTTGCAAGGCATGCTTCGGCGTTGTCGGTGTAGCCGGCGGCATCAACCCCGCACATGCGGACCACGAGGTCTTGGAGCGGGCCGAATCGCCCGAAGAACACGGCGGATCCGTCGTGACGGTGATGCGGCCAACCCGATCCCGTTCGTCCCACGCTCACATCCCAAGTGCGCATCGCGATCGGCACATTCAGGTCGACCTTCGACGACAGATAGGCCCAGCCGGAACTGAAGATCGTGCCATCACTCAGCAGGTGCAGGCGCGGATACTGGTCGAGCCACTCGTCCTCGTGGTTTGGGATCGAGGTGTTGGGGCCGGGTAGGCTCTGGGTCTGGTTGTCGGGATCGATCACGAACGCCGACGAGGCGCCGCTGGCGAAGCTCTGCCAGCACTCGTAGGTGTCCTCGGGGTAGATCGGTCCCGGGGCATTCTGGTCCGTGCCACCGGCGACCATCACGACCTCGCGAGGATTGCTGGCACTCAGGCGCGAAAGGCGCTGGGAAAGCGTCACTGTGGGGTAGTACCGGTCGTCGAGCAGTCCCAGCGGATCCTGCACCCAAGACCCGAGTTCGCCTTGGTAGAAGGGGGAAGTCTGCCCCGGAAACGGCTGCGAGGGAGCGCTCGGATCGAACAAGAACAGGAACTTCGCTCCAGATTCCGCGAGCACTACCTGCGGCGTTCGATTGGGATCGTAGGACCAGTCGAAAGTCGCTCCGCCGGCGACCACCAGATCACCGTTCTGGTTCCAACAGTGCCCCGTGCAGAAGATGTCCTCGAAGACCGTCGGATTCGACGGAGTCCCGGGCGCCGGGAAGGTCGGACCGTACGGCGCGAGCGGCAGCAGGAAGTTCCTGAAGTGCGGAGCGGCCGGGTTAGGCGTCGTCTGCGTCGGATCGATGATCGAGAAGCCCTGGAAGTACCAGTAGTTGGTCGCGTCGTACGGGAGGCCGGGCTTCAGCGCGATCGGGCCACGATTCCACACGAGGATGTGACCCTGGAGTGGCCCCTTGGGGATGAGGCACATGTGGATCGCGTTGAAGTTGCCGTTGACCGGTGACCAGATGGTCGGATCGTTGTAGCCCCAGCCGAACGGCGTCAGGTCGGCGGGCGGCGGGACGTAGCCCGTGCCGGTGAACGGCGACCGGAAGTCGGTCGATCCCGGGCTCCCCGGCGGCGCGTGGTGAAAGCCCGTCTGCCAGGTCCCCGTGATCTGAGCGGGGGCGCTACTCGCCACTGCGAGCGTGATCAGCGCAACCAGGGTGGGCAGTCCCCCCCCCCCCGCGTACGGAACCGATGAACTCGTGTCCTGAAGAACGTCCCGTCGACAGAATCAACCGCATGTGTCACCTCCTGGGAAGGTGTTGAAAGGGTCCTTCCCCGTAGGCCGCCATGTTACCGACCACGCCTGATCCTGATAGGGGGGCAGCCCGATTCATCGTTGGCGGCCTCGACGATGCCGCGGAATCGCTCGGTGAAGCTGGAGCAGATGCCGAGGTTCGGGAACCGCTTACCGCGCAGAATGCCCTTGATGTTGTCGGCCAGGTTCGTGCAGTCCGTCGGCATCGGCGATCCCGTCGGCGGCTGTCCGCAGGAACATGCGCCAACTCATCGGTCGATCCGGAGTCGGCGGCACGCCGAGGTCTCGCCGCACCCTGTCGATCGTGCTCCGAGCGAACCTGATTGACTCCCGCTACGCCGAGCCCTTCTTGCGACCGCCCGAGCTCTTGTTCCCGGTCGACTTGCGCGGCGTGACCTTCCCCGAGGCAGCCTTGTCTGCAGCCTTGCTGCCCGACCGTGGCTTCGCGGCCTGACGGGCCGGCTTGGCGACCTTGTCCTTGGTCGCACGCTTGCCCGCGGCCGGGACCTTCTCGGCCGGCGTCGGCAAGACGTCACCCGACCTCTCCTTCGCACCCGTCGCATCGGTCGCAACAGCGCCCAATTCCTGATCGCGCCGGGAACCGATCGTGGCCAGCGTGCGGACGACGGCGCCGGGGTCGACGGCGGCGGGGCGGGCGTGGGCGGCGCGCACCAGATCGTTGGTCGAGATCATGCCGACCAGCTTGTTGCGGGCGTCGACGACCGGGAGCCGGTGCACGCGCAGCTGCTGCATGGTCTGCATGACGGCGGCGACCGACTCGTCCGGCCGGCACGCGACGACCTTGCGGGCCATGGCCACCGCCACCGGGATCTCGGACAGGGCGCGACCCTGGGTGTAGGAGGCCATGCAGAGGTCGCGATCGGTGATCACGCCGACCACGGCGCCTTCGCCGTCGAGGACCGGGACGATGCCGCAGTCACCCTCCCACATCGCGCGCGCGGCCGCATCCAATCGGTCGACGACCCGGACCGAGCGCGGCTCGGTGCTCATGAGTTCGATGGTTTTCATAGCCGGATCCTCGCCGCGGCGCCGCCTTTCGGCGAGCACTTTTCCGACTCGTTCGCGGAACTGACGACGGCCCCGGAGCACTCAGCCCAGACGCCGCACCGCCTCTTCGACGTCGCCCTTGCTGCCGAGGAACAGCGGCGTGCGCTGATGCAGCTCCTGCGGCATGACGTCGCGGATCAGCTGCTTGCCCATGCTGCCGAGGCCGCCGGCCCGCTCGCAGAGGAAGGTCAGCGGCGCGTTCTCGTAGAGCAGGCGCAGCTTGCCCTGGGGTTTTGCGACCTCGCCGGGATACATGTAGATGCCGCCCTTGAGCAGGGTGCGGTGGAAGTCGCCGACCAGGGCGCCGGAATAGCGCGCCGATCGCTTGCCACACTCCGTCTGCTGCATGCGGAACGCGCGCACCATGTCCCTGGTGGCATCGTCCCACTTGGCCTCGTTGGCCTCGTTGACGGCGTACGAGCCCGCACCTTCGGGGATGCGGATGTCGGGATGGGTCAGGAAGAAGGTGCCGATCGAGCGGTCGAGGGTGAAGCCGTTCACCGGCCCGCCCGCCGAGTAGACCATCATCGTGCACGGGCCGTAGAGGATGTAGCCGGCGGCGACCATGTCGCGGCCGGGCTGCAGGAAGTCCTCGGTCGTCGCCTTGCCCGACTTCGTCACCCGCTTCCAGATCGCGAAGATGGTGCCCATCTGACCGGCGACGTCGACGTTGCCCGAGCCGTCGAGCGGATCGGTGGCGACGATGTACTTGCCGTTCTCGCCGTCGTTCGGCAGGTAGACGTCCTCCATCTCCTCGCTGGCGATACCGGCGACCATCGGCGCGGTATCGAAGATCTGCATGACGAGGTCGTTGCTGATGACGTCGAGGGCGCGCACGTTCTCGTCCTGCACGTTCGTCGTGCCGGTGTAACCGAGCTTGCCGACGAAGCCGGCGCGCATGATCTCGCTGGCCAGCATGCGGCCGATCAGGCTGAAGCGGTTGAGGACGGTCGACAGGCCGCCGGTGGCGCCGGCGTCGGCCTGATCGCGGAAGAACTGTTCGCTGAGCGTGAGGCGAGAGGTGGTCATGGCGTCGTGGACGTCGATTGGAACGCCATCGCCGGGGCGGGCCAACCCCGAAGCCCGGAGTTCGACCTCATTCGACCGGGAGGACGAGAACCGGTTGCGTCTGGCCGCGAACGAACAGGCGCCCGGTGGCACCCTTGGCATCGGGCACGGCCACGATCACCGTCGTTCGGCAGGGCGCCGTCGCCAGCGCCCGGAAGCCGCCATCGCGCAGCTCGAGGTCGAGCTGTTGCCCGGCCCGTGCCGGCCACAGCACCGAGCGCCCATCGCGCCAGCGGCCGAGATCGCGGGCCGCTTCCGGGAACGGCGGCAACGAGCCGCGACCGCGCCGCCAGTAGAGGCGGAAGCCGTCGGTGCCAGGCCGATCACCGGCGACCGCAGGAATCACGAATCGGGCGACCTCGACGAGATCGCGTTCGGGCGCGAAGTCTGGCGCGAACCAATGGCCGTTGGCGTGGGGCAGGCGCGGGTCGGTGGCGAACTGCACCGGGTTGTCGATCACGAACCGGATCCGTTCGTCGTCGAGCCAGGCCGCGAGCCGGCCCGCGCGCAACGCGGCGAACGCGCGCGCATCGACGACCCCGTCGAGATTGAGCACGGCGCGATGAACCGCCTGGCCCGCGCGCAGCACAGCGGCTTCGAAGGTGAGGATGCCAGAATTGAAGCAACCGACGCGCTCGGCCGCGGGCAGCACCTCCGCCAGATGACACCCGGCCAGCGCCATCGCCTGCTGACCGGCCAGCGGTTCGGGTCGCACGCGCGGCAGATCGAACAGTTGCGACAACGCGAACGCCAACACCACCCATGGCAGCCGACCACAGCGCAGCAGCGCGACCGTGGCGACGACGACCAGCGGCGCCGCGTAGTAGTCGCGCGGGTACCAACGCACGGCCCAGTGCACGACGACGATGGCCGCGAGCCCGACGAACAACGCCAGCAGCGGCCGCGATACGGATCGGCGGCGCGACGCCGGCCACAGTGCGAGCCCGAGGGCGGCGAAGCCGGCGACGCGGAGATCCGAGGCTCCCGAGACGGCGGCGCAGCCGACGGCGACCGCCGGCACCGCGCGCAGCACCCGCGGCCACCACGGCCGCACCAGCAGCACGACGGTGAGCCCCGAACCCATCGCCGAGGCCAGCGCCCACGGGCCGCCGAGGATGACCGGGCGCGAGAACCACCACCACTTCGCGGCACTCTCGGCGAACGTCGGCAGCAGCGCGGCATGGTTGCTGTGCCACAGCCAGGCCATCGGCGCGGCCGCGTCGGGCATCACACCGCCGCCGAGCGCGAGGTTGCAGGCGAAGTGGACGAGCACGACACCGATCGGCGTCCACAGCCCACGCCACCACTGGCGCCCGTGCCGCACGAGCGACAGCGACGCCACGACGAACAGCAGGTCGCTGCGCGCCAGGCTGGCGAGCAGCCCGAGCACCGCGAACCTCGTTTCGGATGCGCGGCGCGCCCGCCACAGCATGACGAGCAACAACATCGCCAGCGCGGTCTCCTGCCCGTTCTGACACTCGCGCAGCAGCAGCGGGTTGCCGAGCCAGCACAGCGCGGCGCAACGCGAAAGCACGGCATCGCGCGACGAACGCGCGACCAGCACCGCGGCACAGCAGTGCAGCAAGAGGCCGAGCCACGGCGCGACCAGCGGCAGCACCTGGGCGCCGAAGCCGAACGCGACCAAGGCCAGGCACGAACTCCACAGCAGCTGCACCCCGCTCGTGCAGACGCCGTCGCTGACCGAAGGGCCGCGACCGGCGGCGACGTTCGCCGCCCAGGCGAACTCGTAGTAGGCGTCGTCACGCAGCCGGTCGGTGAGGTCGGGCGCGACGTCGAGGCCATGGACGAGTCCGACGATCGCGGCGAGCGCGGCGAGCGCCAGCTGCAGCCGCCCGAGCCAGGGTCGCGACCTGGCCATCTTCATCGACCGCGAAGGAACGCGCCGATGCGAGCCCCGACCTCCGTGGTGGGTTCGAGCGGCAGGTCGTTGTGACCGGCGCCGGGCACCCGCACCATCTCCTTCTCGATCTCCTTCTCGCCGCCCAGCGCGGCGAACAGTCGGGCGCCGAGTTCGATCGGCACCACCGAGTCGGCCTCGCCGTGCACGACGAACGCCGGGCAGGTCACCGCGCCCGCCGATTCGATGTTGTCGAAGCGATGCCGCAACATGAGCGACAGCGGCAACCACCAGAAGCGCGCCCCGGCCGCATCGAGCATGTTCGTCGGCGGCGCCGCCAGCAACAGCCGTTCGAACTGCCCCTGGGCGGCGAGACGAACGGCGCAGAACGTGCCGAGCGAGATGCCGCCGCCCACCAACGGCACGCCGAGTTCGCGGGCACGGGCAGCGGCGTAGACGACCGACCGCTCGGCGATCGCATGGAACGCGGCGACCCCGGGTTCGCCGGCGCTGCCGCCGTAGCCCGGGTACTCAGGGCAGACGACGGCGAGGCCGTGCCTGCCGAACATGGCGGCGCGCCGGCCGGCGCTGCGCAGATCCTCACCGTTGCCGACGAAGAACAGCAGCACCGCGGCGGGCGCCTCGGGCACGAACTCCGCGACCCGGAACGGACCGGCAGGGCCGTCGAGGCTGATGGTTGCGACCCCGGCCGCCTCGATGACGCGGGCACCGTGACCGGCACCGGGGAACACGATCCGGTCCTGCAACAGCCAGAGTCCGACCAGTAGCAGGAGGTAGCAACCGGCGACGAGGAGGGACAGGATCAACAGACGACGGCGCATCGACGACGGCCGAGACGATACCACGTCTCGGCGCGGTCACGACCGTTCATGCAGAGCAGACGATGGCGCTCCCCACCCAGCTTCCTAATAGCTGCTGCGATACTGATCCCACATGCGACCGGTCCACGGCAACCACTCCCGCGTCCAACCGTGGGGTTCCTGCACCGTGAAGCGGTCCATGTAGTCGAACAGCGCCGGGTGGTTCCACTCCTGGACCAGGCCCATGACGTGGACGCAGAGGATGCCGCCGATCCAGGCATTGGCCGTGCAGCAGCGGCGATACGGGTCCTGGCCCCAGGGCTCGTGATCGCTCAACGGCCAGTGCACGTGCGAGAAGCCGAACTCCGGCAGCCCGACGTGCTGCTGTGTGTAGCCGCCGTAACCCCAGTTCCACTGGTTGGCACCGGTCTGCTCGACGTAGAAGGTCTGGCCGTCCTCACCGAAGTGGATCTCGAAGCTGCCGTCCTGGTTGCGATACGAGCGGTGCGTGTGGCCGACGTTCAGCATGTCGGCATCGTGGAGCAGGCGACCGGCGAACAGGATCGGCCACTTGCGACCCGAACCGTGACCGCCGACCCCTTCCCAGTAGCAGCCGTTCTTGACGTTGCCCCAGAAATCGATGCCGATCTGCACGAGGCGGATCAGCAAGGTGCGGCGCTCGGCCCGCGTCAGGGCCAGGTTGCAGAGCAGCGTGGCCTGGTTGTAGGCGGCCGAGAAGTCGCGACCGTAGTCGGGCATGTTCTCGACCGGGTGCATGTAGCGGCTCGGCCAACCCGGGCTGTGATCGAGCCACGGCCGTTGGAACTGCGCCTCCTCCGTCGCGATCACCGGCATGCCGGCGGCCGGCTGGAGCGCCGAGAGCACGTTCCAATCCAGGTGCGAGGTGTCGTATCGCACCTCGTGATCCGGCCCGGCATACGGCGGGCGGAACGAGCCGCCGGCGGGCACCACCGCCAGGCAGGTCAACACGCTGCAGGTCCGGATTTGCGGCACGAAGGCCGGGTCGGTGTTGCTGATGACCTTGATCAGACACTGATTCGGCTGCAGCGTGATCGGGATGGACGCCGACAGGCCCAACGCCACATTGAGCGCCGGCAGGTAGAGGTGACCGTTGCCCGAGCCGTACAGCCCGCTGTCGTAGCCGTGGTCCTGGGTCGACGGATCCGGATTGATCATCGCGCCGTTCAGCACCCGGCCGGAGACAGTGGTGCACGGTGGCGTCATCGCCGTGATCCGCGCCGGGCCGATCACGAACCAGTCGCCGTTGACGAACCGACCGGCCTGCACCGGGGCGGCGAACTGGTAGGTGATGCCGAACTGGCTGATCGATGAGACCATGCTGGTCGCCGTCGGCATCGGTCCGATGTGGGCCGCGAGCCCCTTGCTCCAGGCCAGCCCGACGGAGTTCGCGGTCGGGGAGAACACCGCCACCTGCATCGCCAGTTCCTGACCGACGAGGCCGGACACCAACGGTAGGCCGAAAGCGGCGGTCATGGACCCGCTTCCGCAGGTGAAGGGGACCGCCGCGTCGGGGGACACCAGCAGATCGCAGCCGGGCATGCCGAATCCCTGCAGACTCACCGGCAGGCGAGTCGCATTCCACCAGTGGCGCGACCAGCCGGAATAGAGAACGCCGGCCGATTGAGCCGGCAGATTCGAGATGCCGAGCACGGAAGTCGCCCCTGGCCGCAGCGAGTCGCTGAGCGACAAACGAGGGTCAACTTGCGAACACCCACTTCCGAAGAGAACGACACCGGGCGGCAGCTGCTGGGCCTGACCCAGGACCGGCGCAAGCAGCAGAAGGCCCCACGCCATCGAGGATATGACTGACATTGCGGCGCCTTACGCACAACATCATCGCCATGGCTTCTCAATCCGGGACCGCTGCCTCGGTCGCCCCCACCTCGCCGGGAAGAACGGGCCAATGACTGCGTCGAAGACCCGTCCGATGCCGGACACCCGCTGCGATTGGTTTCTGCGTAAGCTCTGCAGGCGATAGCACGCAAAGCTTCGGCTGAACGTAATGCAAATGCTGGAACCCGCCATGAACGAGGCTGCATCATGAACAAGCAGTCCTTCTGGATCCGCGTCATCGCGGTCGCGGCGACGGTTCTGGGCATTGCGATCCTCTTCTTCGGCAGCAACGCCGGCTCCACACCCGAACCGCAACCGAGCGAAGTCGCGCCTCCCGGACCCGAACCGGCCGCGGCCTCGGAGTCGATCTCGGCACCCGAGACGGCCTCGACCGAGGCGACTTCGCCGGCACCGATCCGCGTGCCGACCCAACCGGCGGCCTCGTTGTCCCTGACCGAGCGGATGGCGGCCTACCCGCAAGGCATCAGTGGCCGCGTCATGGACGAACGCGGACACCCGCTGGCCGGGGCCGAGGTCTACCTGCTCGAGAGCGCGCGCAACGACGCGCTGGCCCTGCCGGTGCTGCAGCAACAAGGCCTGCTCATGGGGCCGGTGGCCGAGACCCGCTCGGCGAACGACGGCACCTTCGCCTTGGGGCTGCAGCTCGCGACCGACAAGCTCTACGAGGTGCGCCTGACGTCCAAGCATCACGCC
>JAGQRA010000609.1 GCA_020425885.1 Planctomycetota bacterium
AACACCTCGGCACCCTCGGCACCGGCAACCACTTCATCGAGCTCTGCCTCGACGATCGGCAGAACGTCTGGGTCATGCTCCACAGCGGTTCGCGCGGCGTCGGCAACCGCATCGGCACGCACTTCATCGGGCTGGCCAAGAAGGACATGCAGCGGCACCTGCAGGCGCTGCCCGACCAGGATCTCGCCTACTTCACCGAAGGCGCCGAGCACTTCGACGACTACGTCCACGCCGTCGGCTGGGCGCAGCGCTACGCCCGCACCAACCGCGACCTGATGATGGCGGCGATCCTCGAGGCCCTGAGCCGGCACGGCAAGCTGCCGAAGTTCTCGCACGGCGAGGTCGCGGTGAACTGCCATCACAACTACGTGCAGCAGGAGGAACACTTCGGCGCGACGGTCTTCGTCACCCGCAAGGGCGCGGTGCGGGCCGGCGCCGGCGACCTCGGCATCATCCCCGGGTCGATGGGCGCGCGCTCGTTCATCGTCCGCGGCAAGGGCAACCCCGACAGCTTCTGCTCCTGCAGCCATGGCGCCGGCCGGGTGATGTCGCGCAACGAGGCGCGCCGTCGCTTCACCGTCGACGATCACGTCGCCGCCACCGCCGGCGTCGAATGCCGCAAGGACGAGGCCGTGCTCGACGAGACGCCGATGGCCTACAAGGACATCGAGGCCGTGATGAAGGCGCAGAGCGACCTGGTCGAGATCGTTCACACGCTGCGGCAGGTCGTCTGCGTCAAGGGCTGAGCCCGCCGCGGGCCGCAGCCGACTCTGGCATCCCGAGCGACGGATCGCCATAGAGCGTCATGCCGAGCACGTTCTGCGCCATGGCAGCCGCGGTCGACTCGAACACGAGGTAGGACCAGCTGCCGCGCGCATCCTCGTAGTAGCTGCGCCGCGCGGCGCGCATCGCCAGCCCGACCGTGAGGCCGGCCGTGAGCGCCTCGCCGACATCGACCTCGGTGCGGATCGCCGCCGCCACCGGCAGCGGAGCCGTGGTCTCGGTGCTGCCGATCACGGCGCTGACCCAACCGGTCTGGAACAGGCAGCAGAGCAGCGGTGAATCCGCGACGCCGCCCGAGCAGGCGATGTTGACGAACACCGCCGGCCGTTCCGGAGCGAGCGGCAAGCCGTGGCGACGGGCATGCTGCCGATAGGCGACGAAGTCGGGCACGGACAGCAGGTACTCGCCGATCATGCCCGGCGAGCCGTGCGAGTTGACGTAGACGACGTCGGGCGCGAGGTGGACCCAGTGCGTCATGAACAGCAGGTAGTCGGGGTGTTCGGCATCGTCGAGCGCCGCCGCGGGAATCCGGCGCACCCCCTGTCGCGCGCCGGCCCGCAGGACGGCGAGCTCGTGCGACCGGCGCAGCGTCTCAGGATCATCGGCGCCGAACGCGATGTCGCAGGGCAGGTCCTCGGAGTAGGTCACGGTGCGCCAACCGCGCGCCGCCATGCGCGCGCGCGCGGCGGCCATGATCAGGCTCGTGTCCCACCAGACGGCGAAGCGTTCGCCGCCGATCATCGCCAGCGGCGGTTGCCCCGGGAGCCCGCAGGCCACGTCCGGCCCGAGCACACGGCCGAGCACCGGCTCGTCGACGAACGGGATGCGACCGGCGATCCATGGAAACGACGGCGAGCAGGCCACGGCCAGGGCCGACTCGGAGAGGGGAGCATCGACCTCGGGCAGGAAGTAGGGCAGGTCGGAGTGGACGGGTTCGTCGATGCCCGCGACCTTCCAGGGCCCCATCGGCAGCTCGTCGTGGGTCGCGAGCAGCAGCGCGTAGGCGACCTCGCCGGCCGGCGGCGCCGCCGCAGCGAGCCGTTCCCTGACCGCGCGCACGCGTTCACCTGCGTCGTCGTCGACCGCGAACGGCAGGACCTCGACCGCCAGCCCCTCACTGCGCTTGCGCGCGATGAAGCGCTGCACCGCCGGCAGCTGCTGACGAGCCGCGGGCAGCACGATGACGTAGCGGGTCGGCTCGAGGCATCGACTCTCCTCGAGATACGGATCGATCGAGTGACACGCCGCGAACACCAACGGCAGCAGCGATGCGATCCGAGCCGCAGTCCGACATCGATCCCGGAGGAGAGTCATGGCGAGGTCGTCTTTACCTGCCCTGACCTTCGATTCCAGGATCCGACTCAGCGACCGGCATCGCCGCGGAAGTACCGGGCCAGCGCTTCGCAGAGCGGCGAACGCGTCCGCCGCGAATCGCTGACGAGGTAGAAGTCGCGGCTCAGCTCGACGTCGCTCAGTCGCAGCGTATGCAGGACTCCGGTGCGCACCTCGGCCGCCACCGCCCGCGAGGAGACGATCGAGACGCCGAGCCCGCAGCGCACTC
This sequence comes from Planctomycetota bacterium, assembly GCA_020425885.1. The sequence goes on from JAGQRA010000609.1 coordinate 2,345, forward strand.
CTTCCTTGCAGGCCGCCGTGCTGCCGAGTTCGGCGACGACGTCGAGGCTGGCGTCGCTGGCTTCGAGCGCGGAGGCGAGCGCACGCTCGATGGCGGCACGCGTCCCCGAACCCTGTTCGCGCAGCACGAACGGTTCGTCGACCAGCTCCGCGACGCGGATGGCGCGGTGCCGCTGCCAACGATGCCCCGCGGGTACCGCGATGACCAACTCGTCACGCCACAACGCCTCGTGCTGCAGATGGGGCTCGGTGCCGTGCGAGCCGACCACCCCGAGCTCGAGGTCGCCGGCGACGACGCGGGCGCGGATCGCCTCCGAATCGGCGATGTGAACCGACACGCGCGCACCGGCGTGAAGGCGACGGAAGTCGGCGAGACAACCGGGCAGGACGTACTCGCCCGGAATCGTGCTGGCACCGATGCGGGCCTGACCGCCGCCGACGCCGAGGCAGGTCGCGAGATGGGCACGGAGCTGATCGCGCTCGCCCAGCAGCCGCATGGCGCGCTCGTGCAACTGCTTGCCGAGCGGCGTCGGCATCACCGTTCGCCCAAGACGATCGACCAGCCGGGCGCCGACCTCGCGCTCGAGGCCGGCAATGCGTTCCGAGATCGTCGCCTGCGAGAGCCGCAGAGCCGAGGCGGCCCGGGTGAAGCTGCGCTGCTCGATGAGATGGCAGAAGGTCTCGAGCTGGCGGAGGTCGAAGTCCATTGGTCGGTGGCTGGCGGAGTGGTGGCAGTGATCAGGCTGGCCGAATCGGCCGCACGATAGTATCGAACAAATCGATTGGACCGATCGGGACCATCGAATTAAGGCTCTCTGCTTCCTCGCCGGCCTCCCGGCGAATCCCGGCAACGCCAAGGAGCCACCGATGACGCACCAGCCCGGCCTCGATCCCGAGGCCTCGAAGTTCAAAGCCCTCGTTGATGAGATCGCCGCCGGTGTGGTCGCCGAGAACGCCGCCGCGGTCGACGCCGAGGCCCGCTTTCCCCGCGCCAACATCGAGGCCCTACGCGAGGTCGGCCTGCTCGGCCTGGTCAGCGCGGTCGAGGTCGGCGGCCACGGCCAGGGGCTGCGGGCGGCCGCGGCCGTCGTCGAACGGCTGGCCCAGGAGTGCGCGTCGACCGCGATGATCACGATGATGCACTACTGCGGCACCATGGTGGTCGAGGCTCACGGCAATGAACAGCTGCGCCGGGAGATCGCGGCCGGCCGGTGCCTGACGACGCTGGCGTTCTCCGAGTCCGGATCGCGCAGCCACTTCTGGGCGCCGGTCAGCACGGCGACGGCGAACGGCGGCAAGGTCACGCTCGATGCGAAGAAGCAACTCATCACCTCGGCCGGTGAATGCGACGGCTACGTATGGTCGAGTCGACCGACGGCGGGCGACGGCGCGAGCACGATCTGGTGGGTCCCGTCCGACGCCGCGGGGTTGTCGATTCCCGCGCGCTACGAAGGGCTCGGCCTGCGCGGCAACGGTTCGGCGCCGATCCATGCCGACGGCGTCGTGATCCCCGAGGACAACCGGCTCGGCGCCGACGGCGCCGGCTTCGACGTCATGATGGGCAACGTGCTGCCGCCGTTCTGCCTGATGGGCCAGGCCGTCTCGTGCGGCATCATGGAGGGCGCCATCGCGCGCACCGTCGGCCACGTCACCGGCTCGAAGTACGACTACTCGGGCGATGCGATCGCCAGCTTCCCACAGGTCAGGGCCAAGGTCGCGACGATGCGCACCAAGGCCGACATGTGCCGCGCGTTCCTGCA
>JAGQRA010000610.1 GCA_020425885.1 Planctomycetota bacterium
CTGCCGCGTGGTTTGTTCGTCCGAACTCACTACGCAACGGCAGACGAGGCTGTTTGCTTTCCTGCGCGAATCTGCGGTTTCGGCCCCGAATTCGGCCTTTCCCGCTACGCTGAACGCGATCTAACTAGGCGCAGGAGCCGACGAGCGCCCAGAGGCGCTCGCGGCTCAGCGCCAAAGACGTTGGGTCGACCGGGTGGCATGGACGAGGGCATCAGCATCGCGATCATCTGGCTCGACGAGCACATGCTTGAGTTCCGCGTGCGGGCAACCAACGGTCGCTTCTCGGCAGAGTTCGACTGCTATGACAGCCTTGACTCGCCTGGTCGCCTGGCCGAGGCGCTTCGCGGATTCCCTCGGTCGTCGCAGGACCGTCGCGAGGCACTAGTCGGGAGTTCTCAGTCTGACCAAGCAAGCTGCCGTCTCGCACTGCGTTGCACGGACTCACTGGGAGCTGCCACGTTGGATGTTGCGATCTCGTCAGATGGCAGACACGGCGTTGAGTCCGCGTCGTTCGCAGTGCCTGTCGAGGCCGCGGCAATCGACGACTTCGTGGTGGCGCTTGGTAGGATGAGGTTGGTCGCCGGCTCCGAGGCGCGGCTTCGGCGGCGACCCAACTAGGCGCAGGAGCCGGCGAGCGCCCGGAGGCGCTCGCGGCTCAGCGCCACAGACGTTGGGCCGGCGAGTACGCGTGATCCTGTAGTGGAAGCCCCGAGACTAGACCAACCGGATAGCCTGCTCGGCCGACTCCAGCGCGGACGTGGCGATGCGGTGCGTGAAGTGCTTGCGATGCCGCAGCGTGAGGCAAACCGAATCCTGATCGAGTGCCTGTCGACACAGGACGGTCCGAGCGGCGGGCTGATGCAGCACTGCGAAGCCTACGTTGAGCTGATTCTCACCTTGTCTCCGGACTTGTCGGAGTGGTTCCGCTGGGTCTTCGAGCTTGGTCCAGGCGCCAGCGAAGACACAGTCGCCTACGCGATGCACCTGCTCGCTGAGGCGGCCGCCAGGGGCCACAAAGCGTCCGACGCAATCCTCCGAGATTACCTGTTGCATGGCCACCACTGGGAGACCGCCCTCTCGGAGATCCTCGGCGGTGAGATCGAGCTGGATGCTCACACGTGGTTGCAGTTGGCGCCACGGCTGGACGACGACGCGCTGTCAGCTCACATGGGTACGGGAGGTGCTCTTTGGGACGAGGTCGCGCGGCGCGACGATCGAGTTGCCCGCCTTCTGCGCAACAAGCTGCAGCGACAGGCTGATTATGCTGCTCAGACCTCCTGGTCGGTTGCCAACTACGCAGCAGCTGAGCTGTCTCAGCGACGCTGGCGAGTCCTGCAAGACTTGATCGACCGGGATCCCGCCGCCGCGGTTCCCTTGCTTGTCGACGGCCTGTGGGATGGAAGCTGGGTGTATCGCAACAAGTGCATCGAGCTTTGCGACCTGGAGCAGCCAGGTGTGCGAGATCGCATCATCCAACTTGCGGCGATGACTGCGTCCCATTCCGCGGCCGTTGCCCGCAAGCGTCTGCAGGCTTCATCGCCCATGGATCAGTAGCGGCACGACGGCTATCGTCGCGCCCCAACTAGGCGCAGGAGCCGGCGAGCGCCCAGAGGCGCTCGCGGCTCAGCGCCACAGACGTTGGGCGCGCTCGATCATGCGACTCGCAGTCCAGACCGTTCTGATTGTGGCGGTGCTCGGCGCGCTGGGATTCATCGTCTTCGGCTCGACATTGGCGTTCCCCGCTCCAACTGCACCGAGCCGCAGGGTCGTGCAGGAGCAGCCGTCGCCCTCGGGAGCCCACTTCGCGAGTCTCGTCGAGGTCTCCGGTGGAGGTGCGGCCGGATACCACTACCAAGAGGTCTCGCTGCGCGGTCGTGGATCGATGGATCATGTCCAAGTTGCCACTCGGCTCTACGGAGCCACCCTCCGGTGGCTGGACGAGGATCACCTCGAGGTCGGCTACGACTCGGGCAAGCCAGGACGACAGGAGGTCGACGGGGTTGCGATCAGCTACCATCCAGGCCAGAGGTAGGTGTCGAGTCGACGCCCAACTCGACGCAGGAGCCGCCGAGCGCCCAGAGGCACTCGCGGCTGAGTGCCGAGATGTCAGGCATGCTGTCGGGAGCCGCGTACGTCCAGCCCGGGTTCCGGCGTGATCGCCAGATTGCACCGGCGCGGTGCCGAGTTGAGCAGCCGGCGTAGCGTGACGACGCGAGTGCTCTGACTCTGGTTCTTCAGACC
>JAGQRA010000611.1 GCA_020425885.1 Planctomycetota bacterium
CTCGAACGAATCGCGCGGCATCCAGGCCCTGCGCAACTACCTGCGACGCATCGATGTCCCGCTCGACGGCGTGCTGATGGAAGACGGACCCGGCCTGTCGCGCCGCGACCTGACCTCGGCGGCCGCGCTGACCGCGCTGCTCACGCACCTCGGCGACAACCCGGCGGCGCGGGCTTTCCGGCTCGGCCTGCCCGAGGCTGGCGTCGACGGCTCGCTGACCGGACGCATGCGCAACAGCGCGGCGCAGGGCCGCATCCACGCCAAGACCGGCAGCATGGCCTTCACCTACGCGCTGGCCGGCTATGCCCTGACCGCGGCCAACGAACGGCTTGCCTTCGCGATCATGCTCAACAACTACCGGCGCCCGCGCGACGCCGGCCGGCCGACCGCCGAGCTCGACGCCATCGCCATCATGCTGGCCGAACTGAGCGAGCGCAGCGCGCCCTGAGGGGTGTCGGCCAGGGCGCGCAAAGCACGCTGCATCGCAGCTTGCCGCGCCCGATATCAGAGGGTAGCGTCGGCCCACCATCTCTGGGAGGAGAGAACCATGCGTATCCTGATAGCCGCCGTGCTCGGTACCGTCGTCATGTTCGCCTGGGGCTTCGTCGCCCACATGCTGCTGCCGATCGGTGAAATGGGCATGCGCCTGCCGCAGAGCGAAGATGCCGTGCTGGAAGGGGTCAAGACCGGCATGCCGAATCCCGGCATCTACATGTTGCCGAGCCTCGATCCGCAAAAATGGGGTGACGAGGCGGCCATGGCGCCGTGGGTGGAGAAGGCCAAGGCCAATCCCTTCGTCTATCTCGTCGTTGCGCCGCCATCGACCGACCCGGCAAGCATGGGTCCTCAGCTGGTCAAGCAGGTTGGCAGCGACTTCCTCGGTTGCCTGATTGGGGCCTGGCTGCTGGCCGCAACGGCCTGGGGCTTCGGCGCGCGCGTGCTCGGCGCGGCGGGTCTGGGTGTGTTTGCCTGGACCGCCTCGATCGTGCCGATGTGGAACTGGTACCGGTTCCCGACCGACTACCTGATCGGCGGCTTCATCGAGCAGGGCGCCGGCTGGTTGCTGGCTGGCGTCGCCATCGCCTGGTGGCTCGGTCGCAAATAGCCCTACTGCCGCCGCAATACGCCGAATGTCCTGGCATCCCGTCAGCTTCTGCAGCCCGCTGGAGAAGCCTTCGGCAGGTTGACGGGGAACCGGGTCCTCATGCTTCTCCCGCGAACGGGAGAAGCTGCCGACAGGCTGACGAGGGGCTTTGCGTCGTGTTTCTCCCGCGAGCGCAGGAAGGCATGGGGTGGTCATTCGCTCGGGCAAGTCAAATTCCCGACCGCTTCCCCTTCACCCCGTGGGAGCAGGCCCCAAATGAAGGAAGCCGTCGTGTCCTCATGTGTCTGCCAGGTGCGCGCAGAGTCATCCGACGTCCCAAACCAACGTCATTGGCTGCCAGGGTCGCGCCAAGGCGTCCGCAAGGGTCGGTTTGCGGCAGACAGCTCGGGGCGGCGATAATCCGCGCCCTTCGTCGTTTTGCGGATGTTCCCCGATGCTTGATCCCAACCTGCTGCGCGGACAGCTCGCCGTCGTCGCCGAGTGCCTGGCAACGCGAGGCTACACGCTCGATGTGGCAGCCATCGAATCGCTTGAGACGCAACGCAAGGCCGTGCAGGTCGAGACGCAGGAACTGCAGAACACCCGCAATACCCGTTCCAAGGCCATAGGCATC